>DATBWD010000324.1:0-2970 GCA_036515015.1 Tepidiformaceae bacterium | reverse complement strand
CGACACGTGGATGATGGTGTGTTGACACCGGTGCAGCCGAAAGCGGGCTGAAGGTAATCAACGCCCCCATCCAGCACGGCGACTGAAGTGCCGGCCCCGGCGTAGCCCGACAGTTGCGCTGCGGGCTGGTTGATCAGGGGTAGGCTGCGGCCGAGTTGCCGCTCGTTTTGCTTGTCGGCGCGAACGCCCTCAACGAACGGCGCCCGAAGGACCGACAGCAGGGTTGCCGGTGACTTGAAGCGAATCGCTCGGATTGGAAAGTTTTCGTAGTCGGTGATCACGTCCAGGCCCGACGGCAGGCTTCGCCCCTTGAGGGTGGCCAGTTCCGATGCGAACGACTGGATGACCGCGGGGTCGGAGGTCTCCAGTCCCCTGGCTAGAGCATCGGCGTGGACCCGGTCGACCACCGCGCGCTGGTCCAGGATGACTAGTGCGTCCACAGCATCGCCCGCGAGAACAGCGTCTCGGATTTCGGCGTCGAGGCGGCCGTTCGCGACGGCCTCATTCAGTTGATCTTCGATCGGGGGGGCCTGCCCGCCTGCCCCTTCGGCCGGCAGCAGGACGAATGCCAGCGCCAGCGCACCGAGCAGGACCGAAATGATTCGCGTCCTCTCCACGACCTGCTCCCTCTCCGCTCCTGGCAACAATGCCCCCGCGCCCAGGAACCCGCCGAAATACTACCAGCCGTGCCGCGACAAGTGGTGACGAGTTAGTGGCGGACGAGATTTTGGGGGAGAACCGACAAAATCTCCTGGGGCCGCAACCGTGTCCGGGGAGCTATCCGCACCGGCGACGGGTCGCCGTCGTCACGAAGGGCGCGCCGGCGATACGCGGACGAAGAGGGCGTCGTCGCCCTCGGCCCGAATGGCGAGTTTCTGCGGGCCGCCGATCAGCGCGAGGACGCGCTCGCTGTCGGTGATCGCGAGCAGGCCCTCTCGCTGCCAGCGCGGGACCTTTGCGTTCGCCAGGACGTTCTTCAGCGCGGCGTCCCGGCCATGGAGCGCGATGCGGTCGCCCGGGCGGAGCGGGCGGATTCGGATGGCACCCTTCGTGCCGGCGAGCGACACGGCTGCCAGCCCGGTGCCCGGTTCGGCGGCGAGCGGGTCGGTCGACACCTGGACGCGCCACGGGCCCGCGATTGTGATCCCGGGGACGTTCAGCACCTTCGGCTCGAACGCCTCGGGCGGCTGCAGTTCGGGCCCAATCCGCACCCGGCCGCCCGACGCGTCGACCCACACCTGGCCGAACCGGACGGTGCCCGTGCCGGACCCAAGCACAGTCCGCAGGTTCTTGACCCGGGTCCGGTTCACCTCGAACGGGAGGCTGTAAAAGCCGGCCTCGCGCTCCACCACCAGCATGAGCGCCTCGTTGGGAAGGTCGCGCACCCGGGTGAGGTCGAAGATGGCGCCGTCGGGGCCTCTCTCCAGCGGTTGGACGGCGAACGACTGGCGCTCCACCCCCGCGAAGACCTCCCTCGCGCTCTCCGCCAGGCCGACCAGCGCATCGTCGATGGAGGGATTGGCCGACCGGAGGGTCGCGAGCGTCTCATGGCGCAGGCGGTTTCGCCCGAAGGCGAGGTCGTCGTTCGAGGGGTCCAGGATGGGCTCAATGCCGGCCTCGCGGCAGATCGCCAAAGTGTCTTCGCGCGTGAGCACGAGCAGGGGCCGGACGAGGCGCTGAGCCTCGGCGCCGGGCACGGCGGCGACCGGGAGCATCCCGCGAATGCCGCGGACGCCCGTCCCGCGGACGATGCGCATGAGGACGGTCTCGGCCTGGTCGTCGCGCGTGTGGCCGGTAGCAATGCAGTCGGCGCGCTCGTTGCCGGCGATGAAGGCGAGGAACTGGTAGCGCATGCGCCGGGCCGTCTCTTCGATACCAGACCTGGTCTGGGCGGCAACCGAGCGGACATCGCCCTCACCGGTCAGGCAGTGCACCCCGAGCCGGTCGCAGAGCGCCCGAACGTTCTCCATCTCCGCGGCCGATTCGGCGCGCAGTTGGTGGTCGAAGTGGGCCGCCACGACCTCGAAGCCCAGTCGCTCCTGGAGGTCCCGGAGGAGAAGGAGGCAGGTGACTGAGTCGGGCCCGCCGGAGAGCGCCACGAGCACTTTGCCGACGCGGCGGAACATCTTTTCGCCGCGGGCGAAGCGGAGGACGGCGCGAGAGGCAGCCTGGGTTACGGCTGAGTCAGCGCGGGAAGAGCCGCTGCCACCAGGAGCCCCTGGGGCCGGACTGCTCGTCGAGGGGCGGGCTGATGACGACGAAGGGGACTTCTCCATCACGGACGTACCCGAGCTGGCGTCGCGCCTCCTGCTCGACGTAGGCGTCGGAGGCGACGTAGGCGCGGATGGCCTCCAGGTACTCTTTCTGAGCCTGGAGTTCGGCCACTTCGCGGGCTGCTTGTGCTCGTTCGTCGGCAAGCTGGTGGTTCCGCAACGCGCCTACACCGGCGGTATAGAGGAAGTACACCGCGACGAGTAAACAGGCGGCGAACAAAACGCGGCCCCGAGTGAGCTTTCGCTTTTCCATTCTGTCGGCTCACAAAGTACGTCCTGCCGGATCAATGTTCAAGGACTTCAGGTGGCAATTGTCGTTCAGTCGGAGAATTGATATGCGGTTGCTGATCAGGGACAGCGTCGAAAGGGAAGCGACATCGAATACGACAGATCGAAATGACGCCAGTGGCAGCCCCACCAGCCGGCAAAACAGGATGCGCTGGACGAAGTTATGAGAGACCACCACTACCTGGTCGTATTCCTGCCGACGAATTTCTTCCACGAACGGTTCGACCCTCGCGGCTACGTCGACAAGGCTCTCGCCACCCGGCATCACTGCCTGATGCCCATTGGGGCCCGACCATTCGAGCAAGAACTCGGCGTATTTTTCGCGGAGTACGCCGAAGGTCATTCCCTCGGTCACACCGACATCCATTTCGAGCAATTCGTGGCGGATCTCCACCGGCACCTTGTTGGC
>DATBWD010000323.1:0-6474 GCA_036515015.1 Tepidiformaceae bacterium | reverse complement strand
TGGGGCGTGCTGGGCGGGTGCCAGTCCTGGGTGTAGACGACGAGGGCGCCCGCCTCCCGGGCCTCCGCCATAACGGCGTTGACCGCCTGGACGACGTCCTCACCGCCCTTCACATAGAGGCTGCCCAGTAGGTCGGCAAAGTCGTTCTGGACATCGACGACGATAAGCGCCGTGCGGTTGTCGAAGACGACCATGGGACACCTCTCCTTTCGAGAAACGCTAGGACCAGCGGTCCCAGCGAAGCACTTCCTCGATAGGGCGGCGGGCGACCGGGCCGAACTTCCCCATCGGGTAGCCAACCGGGATCATGCAAAACGGCTCAATGTTGTCGGGCAGGTTGAGCACGGCCTTCGCGGCGGCGCGGTCGCTGAAGACGAGCGTCGTCGGCGCGGCTCCGAGACCGAGGGCGCGGGCGGCGAGAAGGACGTTCTGGACTCCCGGCCAGATGGAACCGCCAGAGTTGGCGCCCACGCTGAACGACTTCTGCGGCGGAGTGGGAAATTCGAGGCAGGCGAAGATGAGAGCCGGGATCTCGTGGAGGTGTTCGGCCTGCCAGACGACTGCTTCCAGCATGCGCTGGCGCTTCGCGTCGTCCTGGTGGGGGAGCGCCGCAGGGCGTGGGCTGTTGGGGCTGGCGTAGGCCATGACGGCGTTCTTGTTGAGCTCGGCGAGCTTGGCGCGCTGTTCGGGGTCGCGCACGATGATCCAGCGAGCGTTCTGAGCGTTCGAGCCCGAGGGGGCCTGGTTGCCGGCATCGACGAGGCGGATGAGCAGTTCCTCCGGCACCGGGTCCGGCTTGAGGCGGCGCATGGCTCGGGTGTTGTAGATGGCTTCGAAGACGTCGAGGGTGGTCTGTGGCAGGGTCGATGGTTGAGAAGACATACCCATCCATTCTAGGGCGTGCGGACGGTCTCAGGGCTACAGGGCGACCGAAGGGCGATTGGCCTCGAGGTGGGCCAGCAACTGGACGGCGACTTCGCCGTGGAGGAGGAGTCCGCGAGGGGTGAGGCGGACGCGGTCAGCGGTCACAGCGAGGAGTCCCGCGTCGGCGCACGCCCGGATTGGCGGGCCGAATACATCGTGGATCGACTGGCCGAAGCGACGTTCGAAGGCGGCGGGGTCGAAGCCATCGATGAGACGAAGCGCGAGAGTAACCCAGTCGGTCATCGCCATTGCTTCGGACGGCCGGTAGCTGTGCAGGACTGCGGCGCGGGTGTCCGGAGTGCCGGCGGTGAGCGCCGCGATGTAGTCGCGGGGGTGAGCGAGGTTTTCATAGCGTTCGCCGTCGAGGTAGCCGTGGGCGCCGGCGCCGATGCTGAGGTAGTCGCCGTCCTGCCAGTAGACGCGGTTGTGGCGCGACTGGTGGCCGGGCATGGCCCAGTTCGAGAGTTCGTAGTGCTCGTAGCCGGCAGATTCGAGCACGCTCGAAGCGAAGTCATACATTTCGGCGGCGGTGTCGCCATCAAGGGGGGTCACCATCCCGCGGGCGACTCGATGGCCCAGCGGGGTGCCTTCTTCGACCGTCAGGGCATAAGCGGAGATGTGGTCGGGGCGGAGGTCAATGGCGCGACGGAGGGTGGACTCCCAGGCTGCCAGCGTCTGCCCGGGCAGGCCATAGATGAGGTCCAGGCCGACGCTTTCGAAGGCTGCTTCGCGGGCGAGGGCGATCGAGGCGACGATAGCCTCCGGCGAGTGGATGCGGTCGAGGAAGCGGAGTTCGGCCGAGTCGAAGCTCTGGGCGCCGTAGGAGATGCGGGTGACGCCTGCGGCGCGGAGCGCTCTAAGGTGCGAGAGCGACGTGGTGCCGGGGTTGGCTTCGAGGCTAACCTCGGCGCCGGAGTCGATGGCCGAGACCGCTGCAAGGGCTTCAAGGACGCGCGCTATATCGGAGGCCGGGACTTCGCCCGGCGTGCCACCGCCGAAGCCAACGGTTGCAATGCGCCGCTGGGCCAGGAGGTCCTTCCAGCCGTGGATCTCCGCGGCCAGAGCGTCCGCGTAGGAGGCCTTGAGGTGGTCGAGGCCGGCATAGGCATTGAAGTCGCAGTAGCCGCACTTCACGGTGCAGAAGGGAATGTGGACGTAGACCGAAAGGGGCTTCATCGGCGTGCGAGGCGCTCACGAAGTTCGGCGACGCGGTGTGTGGTGATGCCGTCGACGCCCCAGGATGCCAACTGCTCAGCGCGATCAGGGTCATCGACGGTCCAGGCAACGACGCGGAGGCCGCGGTCGTGGAGCATGGCGACCTTTTCTTTCGAGAGGAGCGAATCGCGGCAGGAGACGCCCGCCGGCTGAACGTCGCGGTCGGAGACGGAGAGGAAGAGGTCAAGCTTGGCCTGGACGTCGACCGAGTAGAAAAGGGCCACCTCAGGCGCGAGTTCGTTGACCTGGCGAAGGACGTACCACAACTGGGAGGAGGCGGCGACCTGCACACGGGCGTGTGCCTCATCGAGAGAGCGACGGAGGAGGCGGGCGGCGGTGTCGCTGCCATTCTTGAGATCGAGGAAGACGTTTGTCCGGCCGGCGGTCTCGACGAACAGTTCCTTCAGGCCGAACGGACGGCGGGGCGCCCAGCGGAGATACCAGCGTTCGAACCAGAACGGCAGCGGGTAGATCGCCCGTTCGTGGCGGGCTTCGAAGCGGCCGCGGTGGACCCAGAGGTCGACTTCGAGGAAATCGGCGCCGGCTTGGATGGCATCTGCGACGCGCCTGACGGTATTGCCCCCGGCATGGGCGATGAGCGCCGGCCCATCGTCCCGCGGAATGGGGATGGGCAGTTCACCGGGCCGGGTCTCGAGCATCAGGTACCGACAGTGGTAGGGCTGGTCCCAACAGGATGGCGCGGGGAGACAGAAAGCTCTCCATTGGCGATGTCGTCGAGGATGTCTTCGTCGGTAATCCGGTAGCCGTCCTGGATTGGCACGATGGCCCCGAGGGTGACGAAGCGACTGAGCAGGGCGGTCACCGTTTCGCGGCTCGTGCCGATAGTCTGGGCGAGCTCCTGGTGGGTGAGACCGAGGCGGACGATGCCGTCTTCCTGGCGGTTGAGTAGCGTATCGGCGAGCCGTGCGGAGACGGGCTTCGAGACGAGGTTCATGAAGGTGCGCTGCATGCCCGCAAGGCGGCGGGCCATCAATTCCACCATGGCGAAGCCCAACTGGGGGGAGCGTTGCATGAGATGGGCGAAATCTTCCCAGGTGATGCTGACGGCGACGGTTTCGTTCACGGCCTGGGCGCAGGCAGTGCGCTCGCCGTCTTCGACGATGGCCATGTCGCCGACGACGCCGCCCTTGCCGACGACGTCGAGGATGATTTCCTTACCGTTTTCGGCGACCTGGTAAATCTTGACCCGACCCTTGAGGACGAGATAGACGCGTTCTGCGGGGTCGCCCGCGGAGAAGATCATCTGGCGGGGCTTGAAGCGGCGTTCGGTGAGCAGCGGGATGAGCCGTTCGAGTTCCTCATCGGAGAGGACGCTCATGAGCTTGCTCAACTGGCGCAGGTACCACGTGATGGACTTCTGGATGGCCGGCCGACTCCTGGCAGTGGGACGAACGGTAATCTCGGATGTCATCGGGCCTCCTCATTGCCCCTGCAGCGAAGGCGAAGCTCATCGAGGAGCTTCAGGGCGCCGGCGTGGACGGACTCGCGCTCGCTGGCATGGACGTATCGTTCCAGATCGGCAAGCGCGAGGCTGGCATTTCCCTGCCTGTAATGTAGCATGCCGCGTTGCCCGATGAGAGTCGCGTTCCATGGTTCGAGACGCACCTGTAATTCGAGGACTGCGAGCCAGCGCTCGATGTCCTTTCTCTTGCGAAAGATGAGGTGGAGGTTGTTGAGCATCCGCTGAAGCATCTGGCGACGCGTAATGGCGGAGATGAACGACTCGGGGGACGCCCCTGCGAGTTCGACGCTCCGGAGGCCCGCCAGCAACTCCTCGCGGTCGAGCCGGCTCCCCTGGTGGAAGGGATCGATGAAGATGGGGGACTCGGGGTCGCCACAGCGGACGATGAAGTGCTGGGGGTAGCCGACGCCGTCACAGCGAAGCCCGACGCGCTGTGCGACTTCCATGTAGACCAGCGAGAGGGTGATAGGGATGCCGGCGCGGCGGCGCAAGACCTCCGAGAGATAGCTATTCGCGGGATCTTCGTAGTCGGCGGTGTTGCCCTGGAAGCCCAGGACCGAGAAGAGGTGGTAATCGATCGCGTGGGAAAGCGAGTCGGGATCGGTGGCGCCAGCGGCGTAGTCGAGGACGGCGTCGGCGATGAGATCAAGCTGGCGGGCGCAGGAGTGAGCATCGGCCTGGGCGTCTCCCAGGTGGGAGATGACCATGGCGGCACCGAAGAGATCGACGTCACGATCGGCGCCGGCAATCGCCTCGTCGAAGTCGTGGAACAGGGCACTATTCACACTGTCGAGGGTAATACGGACTAGCGTTCTGGGACATGTGTCGACGCTACCGGTTAACCGTGGATGAGGTTCAGGGCCGCTCGAGGCCGTGCGCTTCGAGGAGTGCATCATCGGCCAGGAGGGAGGGCGTATCGCCGTCGGCGACGATGCTCCCGCCGTCCATGATGATGGTCCGGGGGAAGATTTCGGAGACCAGCTTCATGTCGTGGGTGCTCACGAGGAGTGTTTGGGGGAGTTCGCGGAGGAGGCGGATCAGTTCACGGCGGCCACGCGGGTCGAGGCCGGCCGAGGGTTCGTCGAAGACGAGGATGGAGGGGTCCATGGAGAGGACGGTGGCCATGGCGACCCGCTTCCGCTGGCCGAGTGAGAGGTGGTGGGGGAGCCGGCGTTCGAACCCGCTCATCCCCACGGCGGCGAGTGCCGCTTCGACGCGATGGTGGATCTCCTCGCGAGGGACTCCCATGTGGAGCGGACCGAAGGCAACGTCCTCGAAGACCGTGGGGCTGAAGAGCTGGTCGTCGGGATCCTGGAAGACGAGGCCGACCTTTGCCCGCACCTGTTTGACGTTCTTCCGGTCGATGGCCGCGCCATCGATGAAGACGGCGCCGTGGGTCGGCATGTTGATGCCGTTGAGGTGGAGCATCAGGGTGCTCTTGCCGGCGCCGTTGGGGCCGATGAGCGCGACCTTTTCGCCGTGTTCGATGACGAGATCGATCCCCTTGAGGGCTTCGAGGCCGTCGGGGTAGCTGAAGTGGAGATGTTCGAGGCGGACGAGCGGCGGAGGCGCGGGCTGCCCGGCGGCCTGCTGGTCTGTCCTCGTGGCCGGGACGGAGGAGGATGTCATGCGACTGGCAACCAGACGTGAGCGGCGAATTCGAACGCGAGGATGGCCGCGCCGAATGCAGCGAGGGCCAGCCACTCGGAGTTGTGGAGGGAACGACCGGTGATGTAGCGCATCTCACCGCTGAAGCCACGAGACTGCATCGCAGCGTAGACGCGTTCGCTGCGCTCATAGGCGCGGAGGAAGAGCGAACCGACCATCGAGCCGACAACCTTCGCCCTCCAGAGAAGCGAGCCGCCGCTGCTGTCGGTGAGCGCCGCGGACCGGGCGGCGCGGGCGCGCATCATGCGGGACGCTTCATCGGCCATGACGGCGAGATAGCGGTACATGAAGCCGATGATGGCGACCATGAGGGCAGGGAGATGGAGCCGCCTGAGGGCTTCGATCAGTTCAGGGAAGGGCGTGGAGAACGTCAGCAGCAGCGCGGCCTGGACACTGACCCAGCTTTTCAGGGCGATGGTGGCGAACATCCGGAGGCCCTCGCCGCTGGCGGTGAGCGTGAAGAGGCCGAGGTCGAGGTCGCCGAGCGGGTCGCCCTTCTTCGTGAAGATGAGCGGCAGGGCGGCGAGCAGGAATGGCGCGGCGAAAAACGAACTCCGGGTCAGTCGGAGCGGGCCGAGACCGGCGAAGGAAGAGAGCAGGACGAGCACTCCCCAGGCCAGCGCAAGCGCGACGAACGACCCGATCGGGAGGAGGCTCACCGAGAGGATGAAGGCGACGACGAGGACGAACTTGATGCGCGCGTCGGCGGCGTGGATGGGACTCTCACGGGCGATGTAGCGATCGAGAGAGAGCGCCTTCATGGGCGGCGTGCCACGAGGTACTTGCCGTAGAGCCAGATGAGGCCGGCGACGATGGCAATACCGACCAGGCCCGCGAGGACAGTGGAGATGTCGCCGCCAATTCCGGGGATGCTGTAGTCGGGGAGCCAGTCGAAGCGCGAGTCCCGGGCGGAATCGAGGAACTGCTTGTCTTGGGCGACCCGTTCGAGTCCATCGGGGTCGGAAGACGCGAAGGGGACGAGGACGACCACAACGATGGCGGCGATGAGCAGCCCGATTGCCCACCAGTAGCGGCGGGCAAGGGCGCGGACGGTGCCTGCGGTGTCCTCTCGGGCTTTCACGGTCGGCTCTCCCGGGTGTTAGTGGACAGAGACGGCAGCGTCGCGCAGGCGGAAGAGGTCGGCGCGCGTCACGGCAATGAAGGACAGGGCAGCGACGGTGATC
>DATBWD010000322.1:0-8187 GCA_036515015.1 Tepidiformaceae bacterium | reverse complement strand
CGTCTAGCCGAAGCCGCCCTTGGCCCCGCGCAAACGCGGGTCGAGGAGGTCCCGCAGGGCGTCGCCGAGCATGTTGAAGCTGAACACGGCGAGCGCGATGAGGATGCTCGGGAAGACGACCTGCATCGGCTTGGTGCTGGCTATCTGCTGGCCGAGGTTGAGCATCTGGCCCCAGGTGGGCGAGTTCGGGTCCTGGACGCCGAAGCCGAGGTAGCTCACCGCCGCCTCCACGAGGATGATCGCGCCAAGCCCGATGGTCGCCTGGACCATCAGCGGCCCGAAGATGTTGGGGACGACGTGGCGCAACATGATGCGGGCATCGCTTGCGCCGATCACCTTCGCGGCTTCGAGGTACTGGGACGAGCGGACACCAATGACCGCCGCCCGGATGACGCGCGAACCGCTCGCGCCACCGAGGATGCCGAGGATCAGGGCCAGTTTGAAGAACGTGATGCGCGAATCATCGAAGGGTAACGGACCATCGAGGTCCCAGCGCCCGATCATGACGGGCAGTGCAATCAGGAGCACGAGTGCGGGGAGCGCCATGACGGCATCGACGAATCGCTGGACGACGGCGTCGAACATCCCGCCGAAGTACCCCGACGTCACCCCGATGAGGAGCGCGAGGCTGGAACTGAGGGTGACAGAGAGCAGGCCGATGTAGACCGCCCAGCGCGCCCCGTGGACGAGCCGGCTATAGGTGTCGCGCCCGAGCTGGTCGGTGCCAAGCGGGGTCGAGGTGGAGCCGGTCACCGTCCGCTGGCCGGTGACAATGGAGGTCTCGCGGACGACCGGGCAGAGGATGGTGTCGGATGGGCCGACACAGTAATTGCGCAGGCGTGGCCCAATGCCCGTGGTGCCGGGGTCGTGGAGCGCGAAGACTCCGGGGACGATCGCCACGATGAGCATGAAGACGATGAAGCACAGCCCGAAGAAGCCAAGCGGCTTCCTCCGCGCGAGCGTGACGAAGAACCCGGCCCAGCGAGCCGGGGCGGACTTGCCCTTGCCCCGTTCGAGTTCGGCCCGGTCAAGTGTGGCAGCTTCGGCCATGGCTTATACCCTCGACCGCGGGTCGAGGACGGTGTAGCTGATATCCACGACCAGGTTGATGAAGACGACGGCCACCGAGAAGAACAACGCCACCCCCTGGACGACGGCAAAGTCCTTCTGCTGGACCGCGATGACGATGTGCCGCCCGAGCCCCGGGAGGGTGAAGATCTGTTCGAAGATGACGGTGCCCCCGACGAGGGTTGCCATGGTCAGTCCAAGGACGGTGATGACCGGGAGGAGTGCGTTCTTGAGCGCGTGCCGAGCGATGACCGTGCGTTCGCGCATGCCCTTGGACCAGGCCGTGCGGATGTAGTCCTGGCGGAGCACATCGAGCATCATGGCGCGGGCGAAGCGCATCACCTGGGCGGAAGTCGCCATGGCAAGGATGAACGCCGGGAGGGCCATCTGGGCGATGTTGCGGAGGGGGTCATCGATGGGCCCGCGATAACCGAGCCGCGGTCCCCACTCGAACTGGTTGGCCATGAAGGCGAGAAAGACGGTAGCAATGATGAATCCCGGGACTGCGAGGCCGAACACGGAGAAGGAACGGAGCGTGTAGTCGGGCCACTGGTCCTGCCGCATTGCCGAGAATACGCCGATGGGCACGCCGATGAGGATCGAGAACATGACTGCCAGGAAGGCGAGTTCGAGCGTGACGGCGATCCTGGGCCCCATCTCTTTGAGGACCGGGCGGTAGGTGTACGCTGATTCGCCCCAATCGCCCTGGAGGATGTTACCCATCCAGCGGGCGTACTCGGTGACGATCGGGTTGTTCAGCCCGTACTCGTCCTTGATGCGCTCGGCCTGCTCGGGCGTGTAGCCTTCGCCAAGCCGCGCCGCGACGACGGAATCCGGGTCGAGCCGGATCATCCCGAACACGAGGAACGAGACGATGAGAAGAGTCGGGATGGAAAGCAGCATGCGGCGGACTACAAAGCGGTACATGCCGGGCGAGAACCCCCACGGTCCAGGTGGAACTACGCTACATTATGCGGCCCCTGAAACAGGGGCCGCGCAATGAACAATGGTTTGTGAGCCGGCGACCTAGCTCTTCAGCCAGACGTTCTCGGCATCGTCGTAACCCGCGAGGAACGGGTGCGCTACGGCGTCCCGGACGCGGGCGTTGCGGACGTAGTAGCCGATGCGGGAGCCAATCCACGCCGGACCGTTGTTCTCGATGATGTACCGCTGGATGTCGTGGACCAGCGGCAGTCGCTCATCGAAGTCATAGATCCCGCGCTGGCGATCGAGCATCCCGTCGAGTTCGGCCGACCCGAAGTCACCGTAGTTGCGGCTCCCCGCCTTAGTGTGGTGGTAGATGTACAACTGCGCATCCGGGTAAGGGCCCGAAAGGAACAGGGTCGTGCAGAGCTGGTAGTCGCGCTTGATTTCGCGGCCAAGGAAGACCGCGAAGTCGGTCCCGACATTCTCGGTGGTAAGCCGGACACCAATGTCGCGCAGGTTCGAGACAACGACGTCGTTGACCTCGTTGACGTTGAACGCCGTAGCCGTGAGCACGGTCTCTTCGAAGCCATCGGGAAGCCCGGCAGCAGTGAGGAGCGCCTTCGCCTCGCGGATTTCGTCGTCACGGTTGCCGTAGCCTGGCAGCTTGACAAGTTCCTCTTCGGGCAGGGCCCAGGCGAACGCGGCGGGCGTCATCGGTCCGCTGGGCAGGCCGCCGCCGGCGAAGACCGTGTCGTAGACCTGCTGGCGGTTGATGCCGCGTGAGAGGGCCAGGCGGACGCGCGGGTCCTTGTAGCGCTCCAGGTTGTGGTTGATGAGCAGACACTCGCGGGTGGGGTTGGGTGCGCTGCTGATGATGAAGTTGTTGTCGCCTTCGAACGTCTGGGCGAGGTCGGCAGGCAGGTCCGTGGAGTCGGCCTGGTTCGAGCGAAGGGCGTTCACGCGCTGCTGCGGGTCGACCTGGTTGGTCGCCTGCCAGCCCTCCAACCACGCCGTGTCCTTCTTCCAGTAGCCGTCCGCGCGGCGGCGCATCTGGAAGCTCTGGCCCGGTTCGAAGTTGACCAGTTCGTAGGGGCCGGAGCCGACGACGTCCTGGGCACCCTTGATCGCTTCCTCGCCGCGGGCCGCGATTTCGCGCGGGATGATGAGGTCGTACTGGTCGCTCATGGCCGAAAGGAGATCGGCCTGGGGCGCCTTCAGCTTGAACTCGACGGTGGTGTCGTCGACGGCCGTGATGGTCTCGACGTTGACGTAGTTCCCCGAGCGGGGCGAAAGCGCGCCGAGCGCCTTGATGCGTTCGAAGCTGGCCTTCACGTCTTCGGCGACAACCTGGCGGCCGTTCGCGGGGTCGCGTTGCTGCCACTTGGCTTCGGGGCGCAGCTTGAAGATGAGGCGGGTGCCATCATCGGTGATTTCCGGCTGGTCGGCCGCGAGGTCAGGTTCCGGGAGGAACGGCTCAACCGTCGAGAACCGCATAAGGAAGTTGCCCGCCCAGTGCCAGATGCCAGAGGACTCCCAGGGGGTGTTGGTGCGGTGGATGTCCAGCAACGAGCCGATTGGCCCACCCACGGAGCGGAGAGTGCCGCCGGCAACGGGACTTTCGCCGGTTGGCGTTTCGCCGCTTACCGGCGTGAGACGGGTGTTTCCACCGCCATTGTCGTCATCATCGTCATCGCCGCTGCCACAACCAACGACAGCAAATCCCGCGGCGCCGGCTGCTGCCGTGCCGCTGATCGCCATGAAGCGGCGCCTGCTGGCCTTCCCACGCCACCACCTATCCCAATACGTGCTTGATGCCATGTCTTGGCTTTAACCCCTTTCGGACTCTGGTCTATGTCACTAGTACGTCAAGACTATTACTATCGGATTGTTCTGCGATTATCAGAACGAGTCAATTCAACGACCATGAACTACACGCCATTGTTGAGGCAAATAGTGACAATCCTCGCGATAGCTGGAATAGGATTTGACTATCTAAAGTAGTCGCGAGTTAGATACAGTCTTTCTGTCGAATCTTTCCAGCCACGTGGGGGTCAGTGGCGGGGGACGCTCTCCCCGAGGAGGTGTTCACGGGCCTCGGCTACCACGTAGAGGGACCCCGTGATGCAGATGAGGTCTTCCCGTCCGGCGTGGCCGAGGGCGGTGTTGAGGGCGTCCGGGACGTTCTCTTCGGCGACGGCGGCCGGTCCGAGGAACCCGATCTCCTGGATCATCGTGTAGGGGTCCATCGAGCGCGCACTCTGAAAGCGGCAGCAAATAATCAGTTCGGCGAGGCTGGCCAGCGCGAAACCCATCCCCCTCAGGTCTTTGTCGGCCATCACGCCGATGACCAGGAAGCAGCGCTTCCATTCGAAGTAGTCGCGGAGGGTGTCGCGGAGGGCGCCGGCGCTTTCCGCGTTGTGGGCGGCGTCGGCGACGATGAGGGGTTCCCGGCCCATCACTTCCATCCGGCCGGGAAGGCGCGTCCGGGCGATACCATCGGCGATGGCCTGCTCCGAGATCTGGTGGCCACGAGCGCGGAGGGCATCGGCCACGGCGGCGGCCGTCGCTGCATTCTGGACCTGGTGGATGCCAAGCATCGGCGTCCGCAGTTCGCGCGTGCCGCCCGGCCCGTTAACCCGGAAGGACTGCCCGAAGACGTACTTCTCGACCACTTCGCATTCGTAGGTGGCGGCCACATCGACCAGTTCAGCGCCGACTTCCTCGCAGCGAGCGCGGACGACCTCGACGACCGCGGGGTCGTGCTGCGGGGCGAGGACACAGGTCGAACCGGGCTTGATGATGCCGGCCTTGTCGCGGGCTATCTCGGTGGTCGTGTTGCCGAGGATGGCGGTGTGTTCGAGCGAGATGGGCGTGATGACCGCGACTTCTATCTCGTCGAAGACGTTCGTCGCATCGAACGTGCCGCCGAGCCCGACTTCGACGACCTGCCAGCGGACCGGGCGTGCCTGGGCGCGCACGAGCCAGAAGAACAGCGCGGTCAGGACACCAAACGTGCTGACCTCGCCGTGAACGCTCGCCTGTTCGGCATCGACCGCGTCGCGGATGGCGGTGGCCGCGGCGGCGAACTCTTCCGGTGAGACCGGGTCGCCTTCGAGGGCTATGCGCTCGGTGTAGGAATGGAGGTGGGGGCTCGTGTAGAGCGCGGTCGACTCGTCGTTCCACTGGAGGATGCCGGCAATCATCGCGGCGGTGCTGCCCTTGCCCTTCGACCCGGTGACGTGGACGGTGCGGCGGCCGAGATGGGGGTCGTTCAAACGCGCGAGGAGCGAGCGCATCGTCGCGAGATTCATGCTGGGGCTGCTCGACCGCTGGCCGCGCTCCATGTCCGTGAAGGACAGCAGATATTCGATGGCTTCCGCGTAGTCCACGAGCCTATTGTATCCGGCGGCCGGGAGCGCTCAGCGCTCCTGCTCGAAGTCGATGATGTGGCGGGCGGGCTCGATGCCCTTCTGGAGGACCAGGCGGCGGGGCAGGATGCGGTAGAGCGCTCCCCCTTCGGTGAACGTCACCGCGAGGCGGCTGCGCTCCTGCAGTTCGGCCACGAGCGATTCGTAGAGCGCGTCGCCCTTGACGATCTTCTGGGCCATCCCTTCGATGATGCAGCGCTTGAAGTCGGGCCAGTGGGTCGCGATGACCTCGCGGTTATCGATGAGGAACGAGACTTCGGGGGTGGCATCCATGTTGCGGGAGTGCTGGGGGCTCCGGCCGCTCCCGAAGAGGATCGAGCCATCGGGGCGCATGTGAAAGAGGACAAACGTGACGTAGGGGGTGCCGTCTTCGGCGTGGAGGGTGGCGAGGCTGCCGCCGAACTGCTCGGCGGCGAGCGCCCTGGCTTCTTCGAGGATTTCTGCCGGTGTCAGCGTGGCCTGCATCCTCGCGATTCTACATGTCTCAGCCGTCAGGGTATTCCCACACGCGGGCCTAACCGGCTGCGCTGGGCGCCTCGTAGCCGGGGACGAACTTGCGCCATTCCTCCTGGTGGACCAGGTACTGGAAGAACGTGTGGTAGATGGAAACGCGTGGGGCTGACGGCTCCCGGTACATGGTCATGCGCGCTTCCTGGGGAGTTCGGCCGGCTTTCTTGTGGTTGCACGGCTTGCAGGCGCTCACCAGGTTCTCCCACGTGTGCTGGCCACCCCGGTGGCGAGGGAGGACGTGGTCGAGGGTGAGGTCTTTCGTTTCCCGGCCGCAGTAGACGCAACGCCAGTTGTCGCGTGCGAATACTTCCTTGCGGGTGAGGCGAAGCTTCGGCCGGGGACGCCTGATCATTGAGATGAGGCGGATGACCGACGGCATGAGGAAGCTGGCTGAGGCCGAGTGGACGACGCCGCGGGCGCTTTCGAGGACTTCGGCTTTTCCGCGCAGGACGAGGACTATTGCCCGCCGTACGTTGCACACGTTGAGCGGCTCATAGTTCTGGTTCAGTACGAGAACGGAAACAGCCTCCATCGCACTGCCGCCTTTGCTCGGATAGTAGCAATGCGATTTCTGCTCCGCAATTCCAGCCGGTAACGTTAGCCCTGAATAGCGGCCGTACTGTGGCGGCTCCAGAGGCGCAGTGTTTCGCGGACGCGGGCAACCGCTTCGGGGCTGAACTCGCCGCCCGAAAGGACGCATTCCTGGAGGTGGTGGTCGAGCATGAGGAGGCCGGCCTGCTCAAGGCCCGAGCGGGCGGCGAGCAACTGGGTGAGCACGTCCTCGCAGCAGCGGTCCTCTTCGAGCATCCTGCGAAGCCCGCGAACCTGGCCCTCAACCCGCGCGAGGCGGTCCTGTAACTTCTTGCTGTCGTGGTCGGCCATCGTCGTCTCACCCTCTTGACGAGAATACCCCATGGGGGTATATTAGGCTCATCGTACCACACGCATGAGGGCTGTCAACGGACCCGTGTGTGATATCAGGAGGAGACGAATAGTGTCTGAACCACGCGAAGTAACCGATACCACGTTTGACGCCGATGTTGTGAAGAGTGATCTGCCAGTGCTGGTGGACTTCTGGGCGCCGTGGTGCGGGCCCTGCCGCATGGTCGCTCCAATAGTGGAAGAGCTGAGCGAGGAGTATTCCGGCAAGGTGAACTTCTTCAAGATGAACACAGACGAGAACCCGCAGGTTCCCAGCAAGTTCGGCATCCGCAGCATCCCCACGCTGCTTATCTTCAAGAATGGCGACCTCAAGGGGCAGATCGTCGGCTTCCGGCCGAAGAGCGAACTCAAGAAGCGACTGGACGAAGCGCTGGTCTAACCCGCCTCTCACCGGGCGTTTGGAAGACACCGGGGCGTCCCACCGGCGCCCCCTAATCTCCCCATGGGGAGAACAGGAGCACGGCAATGAAGGAATATGACATTGCCATTGTTGGCGGCGGAGGCGCCGGCCTCACGGCCGCTGTCTACGCCGCACGCGCACGCCGAAGCACGGTTGTGTTCGAACGCCTGGTGACCGGCGGCCAGATCGCCACCACAGACATCGTCGAGAACTTTCCCGGCTTCCCGGAGGGGGTCAACGGGTTCGACCTGGCGCAGCTTATGCTGAAGCAGGCTGAGAAGTTCGGGGCCGAGATGGTCTACGAAGGGGTCGAATCGCTCGAACGGACCGAAGACAGCCGCTTCCGCCTCGAGACGGCGTCCGGCGCCTACCTGGCGCGGGCGGTCATCGTCACGGCGGGGGCCGACTACAACAAGCTGGGCGTCCCGGGCGAAGCCGAGTACGTCGGCAAGGGCGTCAGCTACTGCGCCACCTGCGACGGCGCGTTCTTCGAGGGGCAGGAAGTCGCCGTGATCGGCGGTGGCGATGCGGCCATGGACGAAGGGCTCTTCGTCACCCGCTACGCGAGCAAGGTTTATGTCATCCATCGCCGGGATACGCTGCGGGCCAGCGCCGTGCTGCGCGAGCGCGCCTTCGCCAACCCCAAGATGGAGTTCATCTGGGACACGGTCATCGAGCGCATCGAGGGCGACGGGCAGGTGGAAAAGCTGCAGTTGCGCAACGTGAAGACGGAGCAGATGAGCGAACTGGCGGTTGGCGGCGTGTTCATCTTCATCGGGCAGACGCCGAACAGCCACCTGCTCAAGGGGCTGGTGGAGATGGATGCCGGCGGGCATGCCATCGTCGACCTGAAGATGCGGACGTCGGTGCCGGGGCTCTATGTCGCGGGGGACGTGCGCACGCAAGCGGCGC
>DATBWD010000321.1:0-3789 GCA_036515015.1 Tepidiformaceae bacterium | reverse complement strand
GGAGGCTTCGTCCTCGCGCGAAACGCCCTTGGCCAGCGACTCGATCTCGTCGATCACGAGGTTGATGACATTCGAACGCGTGTCCGACCCGCGCAGGATCTTCTCCCGCTCCGAGTAGATGACCGTCCGGTGCTCGTTGATGACGTCGTCGAATTCGACCAGCCGCTTCCGGACGTCGAAGTTGTGGCCTTCCACTTTCTGCTGTGCCTGTTCGATGGCCCGCGTCACCATGCGCGATTCGAGCGGCATCTCCTCGGTCATGCCCAGTTTCTGCATCATGCCGGGCACCCATTCCGGGGCGAACCGCTTCATGATGTCGTCGCCGAACGAGACGAAGAACCGGCTGGAACCCGGGTCGCCCTGGCGCCCGGACCGGCCGCGAAGCTGGTTGTCGATCCGGCGCGATTCATGCCGTTCCGTGCCGATGACGTGCAGGCCGCCAACGTCGGCGATCCCCGGCCCGAGCTTGATGTCGGTGCCGCGGCCCGCCATGTTCGTCGCGATGGTCACCGCGCCACGCTGGCCCGCGCCTTCGATGATGTGCGCTTCCCGTTCGTGCTGTTTCGCGTTCAGCACGTCGTGTTGGATACCCTTGCGCAGCAGCAGCGCCCCGAGATATTCCGATTTCTCGATCGAGGTGGTGCCGACGAGCACGGGCCGGCCCTGGTTGTGCATGTCCTCGATTTCGGTGACGACGGCGTTGAACTTCGCCTTTTCGTTGATGTAGACGACGTCGGCCTCGTCGCGCCGGATCATGGGCCGGTGCGTCGGCACCACCACCACTTCCAGCTCGTAGATCTTCGCGAACTCCTCCGCCTCGGTCTCGGCCGTACCGGTCATGCCGGCGAGCTTTTCGTAGAGCCGGAAGAGGTTCTGGAAGGTGATCGTCGCGTGCGTCACCGTCTCGCGCTGGACGTGGAGCCCTTCCTTCGCCTCCACCGCCTGGTGGATGCCGTGGCTCCAGCGCCGGCCGGGCATCAGGCGGCCCGTGAACTCGTCGACGATGACGATCTCGCCATCCTTTACGACATAATCGCGGTCGATGCGCTTCAGGATCTCGGCATCCAGCGCTGCTTCAAGGTGACGTGCGTGCCGCGATTCGCCCCCGAAGATGTTCGGGATGGCCAGCAGGCGCTCGAGCTTGTTGATGCCCTCTTCGGTCAGCGCCACGTGCTTGGCCTTGTGGTCCACCTGGTAGTCGACGTCTTCGACCAATTGGCGGACGGCCCGCGCGAAGGCGAGATACGTGCCCGAAGCTTCCTCCGCCTGCCCGCTGATGATGAGCGGCGTCCGCGCTTCGTCGATGAGGATGTTGTCCACCTCGTCGACGATCGCGAAGTAGAGGTCGCGCTGCACCTTGTTGCTGACGTCGCGCGCCATGTTGTCGCGCAGGTAGTCGAAGCCGAACTCGTTGTTCGTCCCATAGGTGATGTCGGCATGGTAGACGTCGGTGCGCATCGCCGGGCGGAGGTCTTCGAGCCCGCCGCCGCCGGCGTCGCCTTCGCCGGGGTGGTAGCCCGGCTCGTACATGTAGGAGATGCCGTTGTTCTGGAGCACACCCACGCTCATGCCCAGCGCGTGGTAGACCGGCCCGTACCACACCGCGTCGCGGCGGGCCAGGTAGTCGTTCACCGTGACGATGTGCACCCCCCTCCCGAGGAGGGCGTTCAGGTAGACCGGTGCGACCGCTGTCAGCGTCTTGCCTTCACCGGTGCGCATCTCGGCGATTCGGCCTTCGTGGAGCACGACTGCACCAATCATCTGCACGTCGTAGGGCCGCTCGTTCACCTTCCGCCACGACATCTCGCGGGAGACCGCGAACGCCTCGGGAAGGATGTCGTCGAGGTCTTCGCCTGCTTCGAGACGCTCCTTCAACTCGCTGGTTTTGGCCGAAAGCTGGTCGTCGCTCAGAGCCGCAATCTCGTCGTTCAGTTCGTTGATCTCGTCGACGATTGCGGAAATCCGCTTCAGTTCTCGTTCGTTCGAATCGCCGAGGAGGCGTCCGATAAAGCCTAGTTTGGGCATTGCATTCCCAGTGTAACGCAGACTGCAATACGAGTCGGTGAAGGGGACCGCCCGGGTTGGAGGCTCCTAATCGGCGAGGAGTGGGGCCTGTTCGCGCTGGACTTTGCTCGCATTCCGGCGACGCCCCTGCGCCCCCGCGCCGTTGTTGCTCAGCGCCTCGCGCGCCTCGCTCGCGACGGTCCTCAGGTCCTGCCCCGTCTCCTGGGCGACCACCCGCAGGAGCACCGGCGGGATGCGATCAATGGCGCTCGTCACCCGCTCGACCGCGCCTTCCAGGCGCTCGCCGCGTTCGACCGCTTCGCGCGGCCGCGTGAGGTCGCGGATGATCGCCTCTTCCGAACGGGAAGCGACGAATGGCTCCTCGATCCCGCGCAGCCAGACATGCGCCCGCCGCCCCGGCCCGCGCTTTTCGCGGATTGGCTCGACCGCCAGGATTTCGTCGGACCGCACCCAGATGCCATGCCCGAGGGGAACGAGTTCGCGCTGTTGGATTCGCATTACCTCTATATCTTAACCGAAATCCCGCCCCTTTACCGCCCACCCCGCGGCGCATCCGCAGTTACTCCGCCACCCGGAGTCGTTGTAGGTTCTGTGGCCGCTGGCTGTTCCACTCACCTCTCACGGCGGGCACCTGAATCGGCCTGTTCGCGCCACCTTTCTATCGAAGCGACGGGGAGAGTGTTCGAAAGAGGACCACGTGGCCTACGAAGGAAGGGCCCGGTGGGACAATCAGCGGCCACGGAGGGCCGCGACTCCGGAATCAATCGAAAATCGAAAACCCTCTCGCCTCTCGCCTCTCGCCCCCTACCGTCCCCGATATTTCGGCGCCCGCCGCTCCCGGAACGAGGCGATCGACTCGGCCGCATCATCCTTCGCCCGGCGGGCGATCTCGATCGAACGAATCTCGTAGCGCAGTTGCTCCTCGAAGCCGTGGTCGAGGCTGCGCTGGACCGAACGCTTCGACATCATCGCCGCCAGCGGCGGGAACGCTGCGATCTGCGCCGCGGTCTCCTGCGCGGAAGCGACCAGGTCGTCATGCGCCACCAGCCGCTGGAGCAGCCCCATCCGCAGCGCTTCCTCTGCCCCCACGGGACGGCTCGTGAGGATCATGTCGAGCGCGTTTCCCTGCCCCACCAGCCGCGGCAGGAAGTACGACATGCCCGCGTCCGGCGCGAGCGAGCGTTCGATGAACACCGCCTTGAACCGCGCCTGGTCGCTGCCAATGCGGATATCGCAGGCCAGCGCGAGCGACATCCCCGCGCCCGCAGCCACCCCGTTGACCGCGGCAATCGTCGGCTTGTCGATGAGGTAGACCGCCTTCGCCTGGCGCCCCACCCAGCCGTCCTCGTCGATCATCTCCTGCCACGGCGGCTGTTCCTCCCCGGCCGGGCGCGGGCCGGTCAGGTCGGCGCCGGAACAAAAGCCGCGGCCCGCTCCCGTCCAGACGATCGCCCGGACGCCGTCGTTGTTCTTCAGTTCCCGGCAGACCTCGAGCATCTCCGCCTGCAGGCTGCGGTTGAGCGCGTTCAGCTTCTCCGGCCGGTTGAGCGTGACGGTCGCCACGTCGTCCGCGATATCGAGGGTGAGGTCCTGGTACGCCATTGTCGTGCCTCCGGCATCGTTCAGTGCCGGAAGTGAACCCCATTCGACCGCGCCTGTCCAGCGCGGATGGGGCGAAGGGGCGGCCATCCGGAGTCGCGGCCTCCGTGGCCGCTGGGCTGTTCCACTCACCTACGCCCATGGGCACCTGAACGGCCTGTTCGC
>DATBWD010000320.1:0-8927 GCA_036515015.1 Tepidiformaceae bacterium | reverse complement strand
TCGTCCGCCTCGATGAACCACTCATGCTCGATCAGGAACTGCGCCCGTCGCGTCAGCGTCGGATAGGGCTCGCCCTTTTCCACGTGATTCCGGAACGGTACGAATGTCTCGTCTGGCCTCGGATCCGTCGCCTGGGCGAGTGCCCTGGGCGATATCCCCAGCCCCTCCCAGCGGTAGTAGCCCTTCTTGCGGATGTCCTCCAGGCTCGCCTGAGGCGGCAACGTGCCCGTGACCGCGCTGTCCCGCAGCATCTCGTCCGCAATCACTTCCTCGTCTTCGAACACACCGTTCCGGGTGTACATGACGAGCGCGTTGGCCGGGTCGCGTTTGATGCCCCGCGAGTCGGTGAACGGCTCGATGCCGCGCGCCCGTGCCCGCTCCTGCAGTGCCGCTGCCATCCTCTGGAATGCCTCCCACTCGATCAGTGCCTCGCCCGGTGGCTCCACCGCCTTGTCGCAGAACGTGAGGTTCATCGTGTGCGTGCTCGGGATGCCGAAGCCGATCTTCTCGTACTGCTGCGCGCACGGAAGCACAAAATCCGAATGCAACGCCGTCGCGCTCATGCGCACGTCGAGCGTGACGACCATCTTCAGCCCCGGCCACAGGTGCTTGAGCAGCATCTTGCCGCCGCCCCGCGTCCGCCGGATTACGTTCCCGCCGCATTCGATCAGCACGCGCGTCGGCTGCTCCTTCCGCGGGAAGTCCACGCCCGACCACCAGCCCTTCGAAAACGCCTCCTCGAAGTAGTCGTCGAACGACCGCGTCATCCCCGCGCCATGCCACTCGGTCCGGTTCCATGCCTCCCGGTAACCGGCGTGGTAGTACCACCAGAACAGCGGTGGCATCATTCCACCCCCGGCCGAAGCCTTCGACTGCTCCACCGAGATGAGCATTGGCGTCAGCGACGGGTCCTGCGCCTGGAGTTGTTGGAACCGCATCTCGCGCATGTCGAGGAGCCCAGTGACCTCCTCCGGCCCCCGCCGGCTCTTCAGCCCAAACGTGCCCGACCCGTCGAGCAGCGCCCCCAGCCACGCCCGCACCCCGGTGCCGTGCCGCCCCCAGTTCCCCGTCAGCGCCAGCAGCAGCAACTGTGAGCGCTCCACGAGGTCACCGTGATAGTGTTTCCCCGCCCCGCCGAGCGACCCGAGGATGTTCGTCCGCTTCACAGCGATCTTTCGGGCCAGCATCCGGATCGTGTCCGCATGGACACCGCTGATCTCCTGCGCCCGCTCCGGCGTGTACTCCTCAAGCCGTTCTCGCATGACGGCGAAGGTCGTGGTCAGTTCGACCGGCCCCTTGAGCGTCTGCACCGTGAACCGCCCCTCCAGCGCCGGCACCGCCTCGCCCCAGAAGAGCGTTCCCCTTGGCGCGGGCACGGCCTGGTTGGTCTTCGTATCCCATGCGTAGAACTGCTCGTCGCTGCCGCCTTCCTCGAGATCCGACTGCCTGAGGAACCGGTTCGTCGCCGGGTCCACCAGCAGCGGGAGGTCGGTCTGCTCGCGGACGAACGTTTCGTTCACCAGCCCTTCGTCGATAACGACCTTCGCCATCGCCAGGGCGAGCGCCGCGTCCGACCCGATCCGGACTGCCAGGTGGAAGTCACTGTGCATCGTCGACGGCGAAAAGTCTGGCGCAATCGTCACCACCTCGCAGCCGTTGTATCGGGCCTCGTTCACGTAGTGGATGTGCGGAATGCGCGTGTAGCTCGGGTTCCCAAACCAGATGAGGAACACCTCCGAGTGGAACCAGTCGTCGATACTGCTCACAGGGTCGAACGTCCCGTACGTCAGGTAGTGGCCCGGTGCGAAGTCGTTCATCTCGGCGTTCACGTCGGTCGTTATCCCGCCGACGGCAGCCAGGTAACGCGCTCGCGCCGCGCCGGTGGCCGGCGCGATATTGCAGCCCGACGGAGCGACGATCGAGTCCGGCCCCACTTCCTCCACCGCATCGAGGATGGCATCGGCGATCTCGGTCGCCGCCTGCTCCCACGTCACCCGCTCCCATTTACCAGAGCCGCGCTCACCCACGCGCTTCAGGGGATACAGCACCCGCTCATCCCCTTCGGTCATCCTCGCCCAGGCCGCCCCTTTCTGGCAGCCCATCGGGTTCATGTCCGGCACGCCATCCTGCACCGTCCCGAAGACCGCCGCCTGCTCCTCCCGGACGACCTTCCCGTCCTTCAGGTAAACCCGCATCGGGCAGTTTCCCGGGTAACAGTCGATGCAGTGCGAGGCCCACACCACCTTGTCCCATGCCCACCGATCCCGGTACTTCCCGTCAGGCTGGGGCTCCACGGCCGCCCGTGACTCAACAGCTGCCGAAGTCATCTTCGTCGTCCTTTCCATGAGGACCGCTCAAGGCGGCACTGCTCCTCGACCCTTAGATGACTCTTTACGGGGATACCGCCTGCACCTGCTATGAGATGTGTCATATCATGGGCCCGCCGACGCACGGCACGATCGCAAGCACGCGCCAGGGGCACGGCCGATAGCCGTGTGCCGCTCTGGCCGCCAGCGAGGAGGATCCTTGTGAAATTCGCCCTCTCCACCATGCAGCTCAAGAGTTCCGCGTTCGAAAATGGCGGCCGGATCCCTGCCCGGCACACCGGCGAAGGGGAAGACGTGTCCCCCGCCCTTGAATGGAGTGACGCTCCCGACGGCACTCGCTCGTTCGCCATCGTCTGCCACGACCCCGACGCGCCAGTGGTCGTCGACGGCACCTACGGCTGGGTCCACTGGGTTCTCTACAACATCCCGGCCACGGTCACGAGCCTCCCCGAAGCGGCCTCCGGCTACACCAGCGGCCCCACCGGATTTGGGAAGTCTGCCTACGGCGGCCCCATGCCCCCGAACGGCCACGGCATCCACTACTACTACTTCTGGGTGCTCGCGCTCGACCAGGAACCGAACCTCGAACCCGGCCTCAGCCTCTGGCAACTGCTCGAGAAGGTCGAACCGCACCTCCTCGGCATGAACCGCCTCGTCGGCACCTACGACCGCGCCTGAGCCCGGTTAGCGGCTGGCCCTCCACGGGTCCCACCCCACCGGGTCATCTTCAAGACGCGCCGGATCGCTGAACACCGCTCCGGCGCTCACCTCCCCAAACAGGTTCCGCTCGACCACGGCGCCCGCGCAGTCGATCCCGCTCTTGATTACCCCCGAAATCCCGTGCCCCGACTGGGTGTTCGCGCCGGTCAGGAACAACCCCGGTATCTCAGTCGGGTTGCCCGGCCGGTTAGGCCCAAGTTGATCCAGCCCTATCTCGATCCCGTACGAGGTCCCGCCCGTCGAGAGCGTGTAGCGCTCGTGCGTGATCGGCGTCGACGCTTCCTTCCAGACGACATGCCGCCGGATACCCGGGATCATTCGCTCCGCCACGTCGACGACCCGTTCCGTGAACGCCTCCTTCACGCCCCGGTACGACGGGTTTCGGTGGTACCGCTCGCCCCGGGCGGGCCCCTCGCCGGTCTCCCATAGCTCCGGCGCCGCCGGCACCAGCGTCATGACGTCCAGCGCCGTGTGTCCCTTCGGCGCGATCCACGGCGACTCCCTGTCCTTCAGGGAACCAGCCGAGAGGAAGACCAGCGGGTTCGTCGGTAACTGGCCGTCGAATGTCTCCTGGTAGGTCCGCTCCAGGTCCACCGAATCCGACCCCCAGAAGTTCGTCTTCGGCAGGTAGTCGCCGAGGTCGATATCAAGCCCGAGGTAGACCACGAAGAACGGCAGCGCCATCCGGTAGCCCCGTACACGTTCAACGGTTTCGCCCGAAAAGTGCTGCCCGCCGGCCAGTTCCAGGACCGTCCGCTTGAGGTCTGCGTTCGAAATGACCACCGCCGCCCGGAACACCTCTCCGGACGTCAGCTCCACTCCGCAAGCGCGTCCGCCTTCGACCACGATGCGAGCCACCCGCGCTCTCGTGCGAAACTCACCTCCATTCGCCCGCAGGACCTGCAGAAATCGCGCTGGCAGCACCTGCCCCCCGCCCTTCGGGTAGTAGGCGCCTCGCAGGTAGCCGTCGAGGAACCCCGCCGCCACGACGGTCGGCGTCCGCGACGGCGGAGTGGCGTACGAAGGGCTCTGGGCGAGCAGCACTGCCCGCGGCTCTGCCGAAAGCCCGCACGCATCGAACACCTCGGTCACCGGGCGCATCCCCCAGCGCAAGAGATCCTTCGCTTCGAGTGCCATCCGGGCGGGGTCCGGTGGCTCGCCGCTGCGCAACGCCCGGGCCTGGCTCGCCACCGCCTGCAGGATGTCCACGCACCGGCCGACCCCCTCCGCCTGCTCCGGGAAAGCCTGGGCGAGCCGCTCGCGGTACCGCTCCCAGCCCTTCGGCATCCGCACACAGACGCCTGGGAAGACGATGGTGTCGAAGCCATCCGGGTCCATCTCGAGGAACTCGACCACGTCCTCCAGCCCCACGCCTCGCAGGATCGTCCTGACGTTCCCGCCCGGCTCGCACTGTGCGAGGTAGTGCGTGCCGACGTCGAACTCGAACATCCGCTTCCGCCGGAAAACGCTCGCGTTTCCACCAGCGATGTAGTGCTGCTCCAACACGAGAACCCGCCGGCCGAGCGCGCTGAGATAGGCCGCTGCGGTCAGTCCTCCAAGCCCGGAGCCAACGACGATGACGTCCCAGTCCCTGTCCATGCCGCGAATACAAGCCGCAAATTCCACCCGCGCGATATGACGCCGCGCATCATTGACCGGCCCCACCCCTCCGTCGTGCTATAACTATCGGGTGACCGAAGAAAGCGATCCCGGCGCGCAACAATCAGAACAGGCGACCGAAAGCACCGCGGCCGAAAGCTTTGGCCGTTCGCTTGGCAGGCTCGCGCGCTCGGCACGCGCGGCTGCCCGTGCTGCCCAGCCCGAGGCCGAACGCCTTGCCCGTCAGGCGCTAGAGGCGGGCGAGGCGGCCGTCCCTCACGTCAAACGCGCCTCCCGTGCGGCCGCCGAGCGCGCCGGCCAGTTCGTCCGAGAGAACAACGATGACATCCAGCGAGCCGCTGCTACCGGTGCCAGCCTCGCCGCCGGCCGTTCTGGCCCTATCCTCCGCCCCGTAATCCTCGCCGTCGCCGATGAAGTGAACCGCAAGGTCGCCGGCCTCGCCGGGACGTCCCCTGCGGATGCGCCAGCTACACCTTCGGCCGACCCAGCGCCGGACTCCGCCTCCAAAGGGGAGTCCGCCCGCAAGGTTGACCTCTTCTAGTCGCGCGTCTGACCTGTGGCGAAAAAGAAGCCCGGCAAGCGCCGGGCCTCTTCCGTTGTTCCTCTACCGCGTATCAGTGGCTGTAGTGGTGGCAGGCGTGATACCCGCCGATGTCCGAGTACTCGTCCAGGCCCTCCTGGGGACACGGCTGCCCCGCATAGAGGTCGCTCCGCAGAAGCAGTTCGGTTCCCTGGAAGTTGCCGCTGTAATCGAACACCATCACCTGCACGCTTGCCTGGCCTGCTGGCAGGTTGTTGAAGCAGTGCATCGCGCCCGCGATGTCGGCGCAGACGAACCCGGCGTCTTCCAGGTTGCCCATGCTCGGTCCCCCGGCCCGAGTCTCTGTTGGCGATGCTGCGAAGGCGATGAGGAGCATCGCTGCGAGCACCGCGAGTCCGGCGAGCCGGATGCCCAAGTTGACGACCATAGTAAGAACCACTCCAGTTGGCGAAAGATTATCCCTTAGGGATGCCGCCCGGAATGTAGCACGCGCCTCCCCCGGCTCAAGAGGTTTTTAAGCCCCACAGCCCCTATTGCGACGGTTTTGTAATGCCGGTGGTGTCAGGCGCTCTCGCGCCTCGGCGCGTTCAGACGCTCCGGGTCACTCACTCCCGTCAGCCCGCTCCACAGTTCATAGGCTGTGTCTGCCTTCGGGACGTACCAGTGCTCTCGGGTCGCGAGCATGTTCGCCCTCGCCTTGAATTCGTGCGGCTCCCGCGTCCGCAGGTCGATGTACGTCGCTCCCTGCTGCAACCGCTCCCCTTCGGGGACCACCGGCACCTGCCGTAGCGCCTCTCGCGGGAATCCCTTCAGCTTGTCCCGCGCCTCCTGGATGTCGGCCAGCGTCTGGAGCGAATCCGCCGAAGGCGCCGCCTCCGCTGTGTTCTCGCCGGCCCGCGCCTCCGGGTTCAGGTCCGATCGGTCCTCTTCGGGGTGCTGCGCCCCGGGACCAGGTTCACGTTTTGCCATTTTCGTCCCCCTTCTTGCCATGGAGACTCTCCGTTCGTCAGACCACCCTAGGCGAGGCGTCCTATCGACGACATAAATGTTTCCGCACCACCGGTTTCAGCCATCGTGACGGCTCCGGCCCGTTAACCCGGCACTTTCTTGCCTTTTCTGGCAATTCATCTGGTAGCCGAATACCATCGCGGGATACCGCGAGCGGCGGCCAAATGGGGGGATTGCCGTGTCATACCGTGCGCTGTGGATCGGTGCGGCCGTTGGCGTTGGCCTGCACCTGGCCGGCCTTGGCGTCGATGCCTACACCCACTCAAGGGATGCCACGCTCGCCGCTCGGGAGGGCATCTTCACGCTGTCGAACCCCGGCCACGTCCTCATCCTCGCAGGCGTTGCTCTCACCGCCTGCTCGGTTTTCGGCGTAGGCGTCAGATGGCTCTCCCTACGGCACGCCGCGGCCGATCATCGCTTCGCAAAGGCCCTCCGCATCTCGTCCGTGCCGCTGCTCGGATTGGTCGCCCTGGCCTCGATCTGGCTCGTATCCCTCTCCAGCGAATCCGACGACCACCCCCACGAAACACCCAGCACCGGCGATCCGGTCACCGAAGCCCCCGCCGAACAGGACGCCCACCTTCACCCTTCGCCCTCGTCCCCCGATGAGTCTCCGCCCGATACCGCTGCCTCCCAGCCGATGAGCAGCGATTCCGCCCACGGTCACGAGGAAATCGCCATCTCTCCTGGACAACTCCTGGCCGCCGCCTCCTTCTACGATCAGGTCACCTCGGCCACTGCTCGCTACGAAGACATCCGCACCGCCCTCGCCGGCGGCTACATCCAGATAACCCAGGACCTGCCAGGCATTGCGGCCCACTTCTTCCACCCCGGCTACAACCGCGACGGCGACCTTATGAACCCCGAAAAGCCCGAAACGCTCCTCTACACCAAGCGGCTCGACGGCACCTGGAGGCTCGTCGGCGTCATGTTCTCGAGCGAGTCCGTGAGCGACGAGCCGCCTTCCTTCTTCGGCGCCCTCGACGCCTGGCACCGTCACGAAAACCTCTGTTTCACCATCGCCTCGGTTGCCGTGAAGGCCAGCGCCGCCGAGTGCGTGGGCCTGTTCGTGCCCGTCACGCCGTGGAACCTCCACGTGTGGACTGCGCCGGGCGCGGATGGTGTCTTCGCCCATGACTTCGCACCCATCAGCCCCGGCCCGTTCCCCGGCGCAACTCGCCCGGCGGCCGTAGAACTGCTCCTGCGAAACCCATGAAGTTGAAAAGGAATTTGCGAAGCGTTTACCCGCGCGACAGCCTGCGTTGACATCTCCCCTCTACGCTCTATGTGAGGAGACGGAAAGTTGTCGCTGTCGCTTTCCCCCGCTAGCACAAATCACGTGCGCGCCGGGCGCTATGCCCAGCGTGAACGCCCCGCAGCGACGCTTCCGTCTCGTATGCGCCAGCGCCGGTCAGCGCCGGGCGCAGCCGCCGGTCAGACCGAAGGGGTTCGCACGCTAGCAGCGGCCCGCGTCGGCCTCCGGGCTCACTGACGTTCCCTGGCTTTCTCCCTCTCCTACCTCTTTCCACGGCGGAAAGCCAAAACCGAAAGGCCCCCGAATAGGGGGCCTTCAGTTTGCGCGCTTGAATCCCGCGTCAGACGGCCGCCAGCGTCCCGATCCGCGCCGACGGGACTCCCGTCTCGCCGAAGAATCGCACGACTGCCCCGCCCTGCAGCAGGTTCGAAACGTAAACCGAACCCTCGGGTACCCGCTCTGTCACCGTCGCTCGCGCCCGGATGGTCGTCGTCCCGTCGCTCAGTTCGATTTCGTCCTCGTCGCTGATTCCGAGCCTCAACGCATCAGTCTCGCTCACCTGGACCCGGTCGTAGCGGTGGAGCTTCTCGGCCTCGGGGTGGCGAAGGGCCGCGGCATCGGCTGCCGTATACAGGTCCCGCCCGGTGATGATCCGCAGCGCGCCGCTCGCCGTTGGCCGCTCGCTCAACGGGACGACCGTCCCCTGCCCGCTGGGCCGCACCTCCAACTTCACACCCTCACCGAGAATCAGGTCATACACCGGCTGATAGTCCGGGTTGGCCTTCGCAATCTGGCCCATTGCCTCCTCCGGTGTCGCCGGTAGGCTCACCCCCAGCGCCTCACCCAGCGCTCGCAGCGCGTCGAATCCTCTCCGCGCATCGCCTTCGAGTTGGATCGCGCGGGCGAGCCGCATGGCCCGGAAGTCGCCCTGCGTGTAGGTGCCTTCCGTGGCGTACGGACGGCCCTCGGCGATGACCACCGCCGCCCGCTTCGCCGTCTCGTGCATCACGTTGTCGACGACAACCACGGTCCCGATCTCCGCCAGTCGCTCCACAGCGCCCGGCAGCCGCATCGTCGGGTCCTCCCGGAACACGACCAGCCCGGTGAGCCCTTCGAGCGGGTCGCCGCTCCCCGAGACCCCCACGCCTGCATCGAGCAGCCCGTGCACGTTCACTTCAGGCGGCAGCACCACGAGGTGCTCTGAGGCCGCCGTCCCGTGCAGCGCCACGGCGATGTTCGCCGCCCCCGCCGCCATCGCGTCCGCGAGGACCGGGCTCACGGGATTCGGCGCGCACACCACGAACGTCTCGTCCGCCGGCGCGTTCTTCAGGATCTCCACCGCCAGCGCGAAGTCCCCCTCTCCATTCCCGTTCACAAGGGCGTTCGCAAGCTCGTCCGCCATCCAGCCTTCTTCGCCGCCGGCTGGCCGCAGCCATGCACTCGCAAAGTCCACCAG
>DATBWD010000319.1:0-9291 GCA_036515015.1 Tepidiformaceae bacterium | reverse complement strand
CAAGGTTCCACTGCACCTTCGACATCGCTCCCTCCGCCGAGATCGGCGACCCGATTGTGGAACTGCGACACCTCGTCCAGGCCTACGATCGCTGGCGAGAGTTCGACATCATCCACGACCACACGGCCCTTGGTCTGCTTGCTGGGGCGACATTGCCCGTGCCCGTCGTTCACACCGTTCACGGTCCCGCTACCGAGCGGATGTACGCGCTCTACCGTGACCTCGGCCCCCGGGTCCACCTCGTCGCCATCAGCCGCCACCAGGCGTCGACCCTGCCCCCGAACTGTGCCGTTGACGTCATCTACAACGGGATCGACGTCGCCCGCTACCCGTTTTCCGAACAGCATGGCGACTACCTGCTGTTTGTCGGCCGCATGTCGCCGGAGAAGGGGCCAGTTCAAGCCGTCGAGATCGCGAAGCGCGCGGGTCTGCCCCTTCGCATGCTCATCAAAGTCAACGAACAGCCCGAGAAGGAGTACTTCGAATCAGCCGTCCTGCCCGCTATGGAGGGCGCCGACGTCCACATCCAGTACCAGGCGCCCCACGAGGAAAAGGCAGAGGCGTACCGCGGCGCCCTCGCCACGCTTTTCCCCATCCAGTGGCCCGAGCCGTTCGGCCTCGTCATGACCGAGTCAATGGCCACCGGCACCCCTGTCATTGCCTTCCGCAACGGCTCCGCGCCCGAAGTCATCGAACACGGCAAGACTGGCTTCCTCTGCGATGACGTTGACTCTGCCGTTGAGGCCACGCGCCACCTGCGCGAACTCGACCGGAAGCACTCGCGCGAACGCGTTGAACTCCACTTCGGCTCCGCTCTCAATGTCCTTCGCCACGAGGCCCTTTACCGTCGAATTCTCGGTATTGACCGCATCGACTCCGCGGGTATAGACCGGGATGCACTAACCGCGTGACCAGGGAGGCATGGGCCAAGAGCCACCTTCGATGACTTCAGGCGCCAACCGCTGGTTACCCATCGGCGAAGAGCCGCTCGCCCCCGGGAGCATCACCCATCTGGCGGTGGTCCGCGGCCAGGGTCTGTCAGTCCTCAGCCTCCCCTCAGGCGAAATAGACGCCCAGACAGAGTCATCCAGTGGGCTCTTCTACCGCGACACCCGTCACCTTTCCCGGCTCGCCTTCAGCTTCGGTGGCGTCGCACCCCTTCTCCTCGACGCTGGCGAAACCGACCAGTCGCTCAGCGCAATCTTCACCAACCTGGCCACCCGCACCGACGGGCCCAAACCTCGCATCATCCCCTCGAACTCGCTTGTCGCACGCCGTCGACGGGTCGTCGACGATGCCCTCCGCGAATCACTGACCGTCTCCAACTACGCTCACGAGCCCTGCGACCTTGCCCTCCGCATCGACTTCGAGGCCGACTTCGAAGACATCTTCGTCGTACGCGGTGTCGAAAGGGTCGCCACCCGCCCGGAGATCAGCACAACCATCGACTCCAACTCGGTCTACTTCGCGTATCGGGGCCTCGATGGAAAAGTGCGGACGACCACCGTCATGTTCTCCGAGCCGCCCGCGGAACTCGAACGCGACCATGCAGTCTTCCTCTGCCCACTGGAGCCGGGCGAAACGCGCTCCATCGACCTCTGCGTGACTGTCGCGGGCGGCGACGCCCGCCCCATGCCGATTGCTCTCGCCGCGCGCCGTGTGGCTGACGATCAGGACGACTTCCTCGCTCGCGTCACCTCCATCGAGACCGACAGTCAACCGCTCAACCGCGCCATGAAGCGTGCCCTCATCGACATTTATTCCCTCGAAACACGGACCGAAGACATTGAGTTCACGGCCGCCGGGGTGCCCTGGTTCGACACACTTTTTGGCCGAGACAGCCTCATCACCGGCATGCAGCTGGCGGCCTTCGCCCCATCCCTGCTGGGCCGGACGCTCCGGGTGCTTGCCGGCTACCAGTCCACCGAAGTTGACGATGTACACGATGCCGCACCCGGGAAACTCCCCCACGAACTGCGTTGGGGCGAACTCGCGAACCTCGGCGAAGTGCCGTTCGGTCGCTACTACGGCAGCGTCGATGTCACCCCACTCTTTATCGTTGGCGCTTGCGAGTACCTACGCTGGAGCGGTGACCTGGCCACCATCCGTGCACTCTGGCCGAACCTCCAACGTGCCATGGATTGGTGCATCAGCGAGATAAAGCGCGACGCCCGCGGCTTTCTCTCCTACTCCCGTTTCTCAGCCGCCGGCCTCGAAAACCAGGGGTGGAAAGACTCCCACGACTGCATCGTCTGGCCAAACGGTTCCCTCGTCGAACCCCCCATCGCGCTCGTTGAAGTCCAGGGCTACCTCCTCGCAGCGTTCCACGCCTTCATGTGGATGGCCCAAATGCTTGACCGCCCAACCGACGGCGACGTGCAACGGCTCGCGGCCGAATTCGAAGCGCGCCTCGACGAGTGCTTCAGCCACCCCGAGTTGGGCTACGTCTATTGCCTCGATGGCAAAGGCCGCCCGGTCCCTACCCCCGCCTCCAACGCCGGCCACCTCATGTGGAGCGGCAGCGCCCGGCTCGATTCTGCCCGGACGCTCGGTGCCCGCCTCATGCAGCCCGACATGTTCAGTGGCTGGGGAATCCGCACCCTTGGCAGCCGCGTTCCCGGCTACAATCCGCTCGGCTACCACGTCGGCACCATCTGGCCCCACGACAACTCGCTCATCTTCGCCGGTCTCCGTGGCTATGGCCTTGACGAGCAGGCCTTCGAACTCGGCAACGCCCTGGTCGAGGCCGCCCTCTCCTTCCCCGCCTACCGCATTCCTGAACTGTTCTCCGGCGACAATCGCGAACTCCGCTCTGTCCCCACCCCCTATCCCGTAGCCTCTCGGCCTCAGGCATGGTCTGCGGCAAGTCTCCCGTTCGTCATGGCAGCCTTCCTCGGCCTGAGACCGGGTGGGGAGGGCGAGCTGGTCATCGCCCGCCCCATGCTCCCCCGCAATGTTGAGTGGGTTCGCGTCCGTAACCTCCGCGTCGGCCGGGGCACCGCTGACCTCACCTTCCGCAGCCAGGGCAACCGCGTGAGCGTTGAAGTGCTCTCACTCCACAACGGACTGCAGGTCATCCTCAGTCAGGGCTAGCCCGGGTGGCCCACATCGATCGCCGCATCCCGTTCCGCGGCACGGCAGAGTGCCCCTCGCATTACGAACCTCTTGCAGCACCTTACGCTACGGCCGCAGCCCCGCCATTCTGCTATCGTCAGCCCCGCTCGCAATGCTAGGCTAACAGTCATCAGGCTCGTTACCGGACATCCGGCATCTGTCCTTCCGGCGCCTGCGTAGTGAGTTCGAGGCCACGTTGTCGTGCAGACACTGGCCCGGGGAAAACGAGGACGGATTTGTCGCTGAGAGTAGCGTTGGTCTCGCCCTACGACATCGGTACCCCAAGCGGGGTCAACGTCCACATTGCCCACCTCGCCAACGCCCTTCGCCAACGCGGCCACCACGCATGGATCTTCGCTCCCGGCCGCCATGACGTCGAAGCCACCGAAGGCATCACCCTCATGGGACGGTCGATTCCCGTCCCCTCCGGTGGCTCTCTTGCCCGCGTCACGCTCTCGCCCAGGTCCGGACGGCGCGTCAAGAAGGAACTCGCGCGTCACGACTTCAACGTCATCCACCTGCACGAACCACTCGTGCCCGTCGTCCCCATGCAGTTCATGCGCCTCTCGAACGCCCACAAGATAGGTACCTTCCACACCGCCCGCGAAAACGGCAGCCGCCTCTACGACTTCAACCACCGCCTCCTGCGACGCTGGGCCCGCACGCTGGATGGCCGGATCGCTGTCTCGACGGCAGCCGCCAGGCTCGTCTCTCACTACTTCCCCGGTCACTACGAGGTCATCCCCAACGGGATCGACCTCGACCGCTTCGCCACCCGCGTCCTCGCACCACCTGAGATCGAATCGCTTCAACCCTACGTGCTTTTCGTTGGCCGTTTCGAAGAGCGGAAGGGACTACCGGTTCTGCTCGAGTCCTTTCGCGCGGTCCAGGCACGGTTACCGCATGTCCGCCTCGTCGTTGCTGGTCAGGGCAGCCGCCGCCAGCAGTACGAACAATACGCCGAGGATCTGAACATCCACGGCGTTCATTTCGCCGGCCACGTGCCAAACGAACTGCTCCCCGCCTATTACCAGCACGCGGCGGCCTTCTGTGCTCCCAATACCGGCAACGAGTCCTTCGGCATGGTCCTCATCGAGGCCATGGCGGCCGGGACGCCTGTCGTCGCCTCCAACATCGATGGCTTCCGCGAGGTCGTTCGCGACGGCGAGCATGGCATCCTTGTCCCCCCGCTCGACACCGCCGGCCTCGCCGACGCGCTCTGCCACGTACTCACCAACGACGCCCTCGCCGCGTCCCTCCGGCTCAAGGGTTTCGAACGTGCCCGGGACTTCTCCTGGGACTCGGTGGTCGACCGGGTGGTCGAATACTACGAGAGCGTGCTTGAACGCCCTCCCCGCAGCGCGCTCGAGGAACCCGTGGCCTGACGCCTCGGTCCTCGCCTTTCAGCAGGCGGCGGCGCTCAGGACATCGGTACCTGGGTGTCGACCTTCCCCTCGATCCGCTCGAAGATCTCCTGGAGCGAATGGCCCGTAATCGTCAGCCCGTGGTTCTTCTGGCCGACGATGGCCCGCGACGGGTCCGGCGCCTGCCGCACAAGGTCCGCGACGGCAACCGCCAGTTCGTGCGTGCCGCAGGGGTAGTTGATGTGCGTCGACTTCACCCCATCGATCCATGCGTGGATGTGAATGATCGCCCCCACTGCCGGGTGCTCGTGGTAGATCATGTAGTGCTCGATCGCATCCACTGAAACCCGCCGCGGCTTAACGTTTGGCGGCACGCTCAGGATCATCCGGCTTTGGGACTCGTCATAATCGGTCACGAGCAAGATGTCCCGCCCCACGTCCTGCAACCTGGCTTTGTTCACACCGCTCGCGCTCATCCAGAACGTCTTGTCATCCCGCCGCACCGAGAGGTTCCCGTAGGAAAGGCCCCCGATGCCGTACAGGTGCATCACGTGACGACGGTCGCGCCCGTCGAGCAAATCCTCGATCGGCCACGGCGCCGGCAACAGGTTCAGCTTGTCGAGTTGCTCCCCGGCCCACGTCACCCGCCTGGTCAGTTCGTCCCCCGCCCACATTGGCTCCGGGAGGTCCGGCACATACACGTTGTCGATCACGAGGTGCGCGGTAGCCAGCGGCTGCAGCCGCTCGAAGACCTCGCGAAAGTAGTCTGCGTCTGCGCGGCCCGGCGTCTGCTCCACCGTGTAGTGCCCCTGCTCCATGGTGACGAAGTGCGCGTCGGTGCGGCCCTCCCTCGTGACCAGGTAGATCGCCAGGTTCGAAAGCGAACGCACCATGATCGGGTAGGCGGCCTTGATGTAGCTCTCGGGCTCCTCCGTCGCTTCGACAACACAGACGACATACGTCGTCTTGGACTTCGCCTTCCGCCGGAAGGGGATCGGGCTCGCGATGCTCGTGAGATTGATGATGAGCTTCGCATTCGTCACGTCGTTCCCGACGTACGAGTGCCCGAGCCGCGTCATCTCCTTGATGAGACCGTCGCCGAACCACCGCTGGCGCTCCGACTGTGCCTCTCCATACGTCGCGAACGCGATTGAATCCGGCGTCACGAGGTCGCGTAATGGCGCGCTTGTTGTACCACTGACCATCTCAGCCCTTCCCTCCGGGCGGCACTGCCGCCTCCTGACCTGAATACGTCGCTTTCTGGGCCGCGCGTGCCTGTAAGGAGGGCACCGGTCGGCGCAGGAGCCACCACACGCGACAGCTTACGCCTCTCGGCATACGAAACTCCCGCGCACGGCGAAGTGTTTCAAGTTTCTGCCCCATCGGCAAATCGCAACAGCGTGAATCCTCGTAGTTTTAATACTGTGATCCTCGTACGCGGCGATTCCTCTCTTCTTGTTAGATTAGATCCGAAAGGATGTCGTGGTGTCTGTCGTCTGTAGCACGCCCCTGCCGCGACGCCGCTCGCCTCTCGAGAAACGAGGCCCGGGATGACGCCGCCAGTCGTGGTCATCGAAGGCTTCACCGCTTCCGCGGTCATCTTCGGCCTGGATGGCGTGATCACCGATACAGCCAGCGTCCACGCTGCCGCCTGGAAAGAACTCTTCGATGGCTACCTCCGGGCCCGCAGCGACCGCACCGGCGAGCCTTTTGCCCCCTTCGACCGCATCCACGACTACGCAGGCCATGTCGATGGCAAATCACGCTTTGAAGGCGTGCGCAGCTTCCTCGCCGCACGCGGCATCGAACTTCGCGAAGGCTATCCGGAAGAGGGCGATACGGCGGAAACGATCGTGGGCCTCGGCCTTCGCAAGGACCGCTACTTCGTCGCTCGCCTCGCCGATGGCGTGCCCTGCTTCCCCTCGTCTGTGCAGTTGCTGGAGCGGCTGAAGGAAGCCGGTGTGCCCCGCGCCGTCGTCTCCCCGACTCACAACTGCGTCCCCATCCTGGGGGCCGCTGGCCTCGTCGACCTCTTCGACACCAGGGTCGACGGCCTCGACGCCGACGCCGCGGGACTCCACGGCAAGCCCGAACCCGATATCTTTCTGGCCGCTTCTGACAAACTCGGCGTCGAGCCCCGGCATTGTGCCGTCATCGAAGACACCATCGTCGGCGTCCAGGCGGGGAGTCGCGGCGGCTTCGGTCTCGTTGTCGGCGTCGACCGGCTCGGTAACGCCGATGCGCTCAGGCAGAACGGCGCCGATGTCGTCGTTGCCGACCTCGAGGACCTGGATATCCGCTGGCCCGACACCGGCGGCGAGGAGACGCCCTACAGGTGAACGTCTCGCCCCGGACGCCGCCCGCGAATCAGTCGGTGGCGGCATTCACCCCCGCACGTACGTTGTCGGCCCGGGATAGCGGCCGGTCCCTGAGTCACTGCTCGCTTCGCGGTGGTATCTTCAACACCTGCCCCACCGCCAGCACATTCGCGTCCGCCAGGCCGTTCAGCGCGACGATCGCCTCCACCGTCGTGCCCCACTCAAGCGCAAGGTCGTAGAGTGTGTCTCCCGCCTGCACGGCATAGGTTGCCTCGGCCGTTGCAGTGGGTGCCGGGGTCGACACTTCGAGCGTGTGTGTTGCCGTTTCTCCGCCCCCGTTACCAACACCAGCGATTTGCTCCTCGCCATTGCCACAGCCAACCGCCACGAGGGCGAATGCCCCCAGCCCCGCTATCGTCACGCCAAACCGTCGCTGCCCCTCCGCCAGCACCCGTTCGGCCTCAGTCCTCGTTGTCCTGTCGCATTTGCACGACCCATTCCCCGTTCACGCGCACAACCCGGTAGCGCGAGCGACTCGCCGGGGGCGTGACATTGGGCGGGGGCAATGGCTCCGGCGGCTCCAGTGCCGGGCCCGGCAGCGAGCGCCGCTCCTGCCAGATAGTCGACTGTGGCCGCCTGTGGTGTCTCCGGTGGAGTTGGCCGTACTGCATGGTTGCCTCCTTCGAACGAACACGTGTCGTCCCCACGTTGATGACAGGAGGCGCGGCCAGTCCCGGGGTCTGCCTCCGAATGCCTGCGAGGTTAGCTGACGGGTTCGGCGTCGGAATCGCCTACGCGCTCTGCGCGACTCACCCCAACCTTGGTTCCCCCGCTTCCCGGACACCCCGGGAATTCGGCAACCCCCATCCTAACACCGCCGATCAACCCCCCACCTAACAGTTCTCTAGCAATCCCCAAGGCTCCACGCTGAGTTAGTTTCATAACGGAGGGCTACCCGTTACAGGATGAAACAGGCTCGCTTCTCCGTAGACTCAGATCCTCGGAAACCGGATCTCCGGCAGCCTCCGCCCCTTCTCCTCAGCCAGCTCTATCAGCTCCGCCGCATCTTCCGCTGCCCGCGCCAGCCCTTCCACGTCGAGCCCCGCGTACTCCGGCCCGTACTCCCGGATCCGTGTGAGCCCCCGCCGGAGCAGCGTTCTTGCCCCGTGCGCGTTCTCCCGGCGGTAGTGCGTGTAGCCGGCGCCAATCTGCGCCAGTCCCTTGTAGAACTCTTCGTCGGGCGTACCCTGCGCCTTCCGCCACGCCCCCTCCCACGCCTCATGCGCCTGGAAGAACTTGCCCTCGTTGAAGTACTCCCGCGCCAGCCGGTGGTTCTCCTCGATCGACATGGCGTCATAGTTCAGGAGTGCGAGACGGCTCTGGGAACCCCATGGCAGGGGCCGCCCCAGTTCGTCCCGGGGACGCTCCGGCTTCACCTGCTCTCTCTCAGTCACGCTCGCCCCTCTCCGCGCTCGACGCTGATTCCATGCTTCCGCAGCCGGAGCGAAGCAATCCCCCACGGCCTCATCGAGAACCGGTAGTGGCCATCCCCCGCCAGGTCCCCGGCCGGACGCTCGAGCAGGTCCACCAGGTCTGCCCCACTCATAGCCGCCGGCACTTCGATCGCCGCCTCCACCGCCTCCCCCGATGCGTTGTACACACGGATCACCGGCGCCCCGTCCTCATCGCTCCGGTGCATCGCCGACGGCACGACCGCGTCCGGCGTGAGCGTCGCGAGCGGCAGTGTCCCCCGGTGTGAGCCATCGTGCCGGTTTGTCGCCCACGCCATCGGTGGAAAGGCGAAGCTGTGAGCCATCGCCTGGACCCCCGCCTCACGCCACGTCCCCCGGTACGTCATGAGCGAATACTCGAACGTGTGGTCGCCAGGCATCTGGCTGTCGAACGTCGCGATCGAAGGCCCTGCGCCTCCACGCCTCGACGTGAGGTCGCTCCGTGATAGCCATCCCACGCACCGCAGCAGCGTCAGCGCATACGCCTGCCTCCCGCGCCGATCGCCTACCACCTCGCCTTCCGGCAACCCCCGGTTGAAGACTGCCAGCCCGTGCCCATCGCGTTCGAACGCCGCGAACGTCTTTTGCGGAAACGTCGTGGGCGGGAGTTCGGCGCTGATCCCGTTCCACGGTGGGGGTTCGATTGGCCGTTCCGCCACATGGAACTGGTTCTCCGTGATCGCATGCGAAACCGCAAACGGCAGCGGAAAGAGCGCCCGCAACCGGTGGTCCTGCGCGCGATTCTCGACCGTGACTCGGAAGTCCACCCGCGGCATTCCCGCCCACAGCCGTACTTCGGTCACCATCGGAAGTTCCACGGGAGCCTTCCCCTGGCGCCGGGTGCGTGTCGCGGTCAGGGCCGCGGGGACCTCGAGGACCGTCCGGTAGCGCAGCGTGGCCGACACGGCATCGCTCGCTGTCCCGAGGAGTTCCACGGCGGCCGGCCGCGTTATCGCTCCGGGAAGGATCTCCGCGTTGTACTCG
>DATBWD010000318.1:0-3878 GCA_036515015.1 Tepidiformaceae bacterium | reverse complement strand
TAGCGGCAGGTGCCATCCTCGCCCTGCCCCACCAGTGTCATGGGGACCGAACCCTCGACCTGGATCTCGCCGCTGGTCAACGCACGCCCGAATACGACCTCGATCAGTACATCGCCCGGTGACAGGGGGCCGAAGTGGACTTCCACGCTCACCGTGATCGGCCGGTCAGTTGTTGCTCCCTCGCCGGTCGAGTCTTCGATGGCCAGGATCTTGATGGAGTCCCAGCTATCCATCACGCGTTGCGTCCACGAAGCCAGTTCGCGTGCAGGGGTAAGGCCTTGCTCGCAGAGGCGTTTCCACGAACGCGCCGCAGGCGCATAGGCCTTGTCCACGTACCCCTGGACCATCCGGCTCGTGTTGAACGTGGGCGCGAAGGCGTGAATCGAACGCTTCATCATCTGCGCCCACCCGTATGGCACGCCGTCTTCCCCCCGCTCGTAGAACAGCGGCACCACTTCGTTCTCGAGCAGATCGTAGATCGACTCCGAGTCGAACACGTCCTGCACTTCCGGGTCGTCGTCGGTGCGGTCCCTGCCAACGGCCCAGCCGAGTCCCGGCTGGTATGCCTCGGCCCACCACCCGTCGAGGACACTCAGGTTGAGGCCCCCGTTGGCAGCAGCCTTCATCCCGCTCGTACCGCTGGCTTCCAGGGGGCGCAGTGGCGTGTTCAGCCAGACGTCGCAGCCGCGGACAAGTGCCCGTGCCAGTTCGACGTCGTAGCGCTCCAGCACCATCAGCCTGTCGCGGAATTCGGGCCGGCGGCTGAACTGGACTACCTCTCGGATCAGTTGCTTTGCCGGTTCGTCGCGCGGGTGCGCCTTCCCCGCGAAGATGAACTGGACCGGCCGGTCCGGGTCATTCACGATGCGGGCCAGTCGCTCCGGGTCTCGAAAGAGGAGCGTTGCGCGCTTGTAGCTGGCGAATCGCCGCGCAAACCCGATGGTGAGCGCCCTGGGGTCCAGGGCGTGCTTCGCCGGCCCGTGAATGGAAAGCGTGCCAAGCCGGGCGGCGGCGTCCTTTGCCTGTGCCCGCGCCCGCTCCACGAGGCGTCCGCGCTGCCACTCGTGGGTTGCCCAAATCTCCGCCTCCGGCACGTCGAGAAGCCCGTCCCATGCCCCGGCCCGGTTCGGCTCGTCCCTCCAGGACGGCCCAATCGCACGGTCGAAGAGTTGGGCCATGTCATGCGAAACCCACGTCGGCAGGTGCACCCCGTTGGTGATGGCGTCGATCGGCACCTGCTCGGTCGGCAGCTTCGGCCATGCCGCATCCCAGAGCCGCTGCGACACTGTCTGGTGCAGCTTCGAAACCCCGTTCCGATAGCCGCTCAGGTGGAGGCCCAGCAGCGCCATCGAGAACGGCTCGTGCTCGTCTTCCGGGTGGGTCCTGCCCAGCCCCATGAAGCCCTGGTCGTCAAGTCCCATCGCCGTGTAGTAGTGGCCAAGGTACTTGTGCATCAGTTCCGGGGGGAACAGGTCGATGCCCGCGGCAACGGCGGTGTGGGTCGTGAACACAGTGCCGGCCGTCACCGGCAACCGTGCCTCTTCGAAGGACGCCCCGTGCTCCTCCATCAAGGTTCGAATCCGGTCGACGCCGAGCAGCGCCGAGTGGCCTTCGTTCATGTGGCACACGGCGGGCCGGTAGCCCATAGCCCCCAGCGCCCGGATCCCACCGATGCCCAGCACCATCTCCTGCTGGATGCGCGTTTCGATGTCGCCGCCGTAGAGGCGGCCCGTGATCTCGCGGTCGGCGGGCCAGTTCCGCTCGTTCATGGTGTCGAGAAGCACCAGGGTCGTCTTCCCTACCTCCAGCCGCCAAACGTCGGCGAGGACATCGCGCCCTTCGAACGGGATCGCCACGGAGAGCGCCGCCCCGTCCCCGTCGCGTGCTCTCCGTAACGGCTGAGCGTCGAGGTCGATGACGTAGTACTCCTCGCGCTGCCAGCCGTCAGGCCCGAGCACCTGCTGGAAGTAGCCCTGCTGGTAGAGGAGGCCAACCCCCACAAGTGGTATCCCCAGATCGCTCGCCGACTTCAGGTGATCGCCCGCGAGCACTCCGAGGCCGCCCGAGTAGTTCGGCATGCTCTCGGTCAGCGCAAACTCCAGCGAGAAGTACGCGATGACCGCCCGCTCGTCCGTGCCTTCGATGGTGGTGATCGGTGGCCGCGCCATGTACGACCGGAACGCGTCACTCACCCGGGATAGGTGCGCCAGAAACTCCTGATCGTTTGCGAGCCGCTCCAAGTCCTCACGCGGGAGCGTCTGGAGAAGCCGGACCGGGTTGTGGCTGGTCGATTCCCACCTCGCATCATCTATCTGCGAAAAGAGTTCGACCGCGTCGGTGTTCCAGGTCCACCAGAGGTTCATCACGATGTCGCGAAGGGGCTCCAGCGGGGCGGGCAGTGCGGGTTCGACGTGGAAAATCCGTGTTGCTCGAACAGGCATTCGTTCATTGTAGCGGTCTTGCCAGTTCCGGCCCGGCGCCGGTAACGGCTCACTCGGTTGTCCGCACTCCGGGTGCATGCGACCATGCCCGGGTGAGGGATGTCTCCCTCGCGCCCAGGGAATTACCCCGAGGCCCCTTCATGTCACTCCGAGCCGTTCTCTTCGATATCGGCGATACGCTCTGGCACTCCGATGGCGCACCGCCGGCGGAGGAATTCCGTCGGCTGGCCGCCGAGCGCGCCGGGGAGGCTCTCCGTGAGTTCGGCCTTTCCCACGCGGACCCGGCCCTCGTCTCACGCGTCGCATGGAATGCGCTCGAAGCCGCGATGAAGGAAGCACGTCTCACCCACCTCGTGGAGCCCGACTACGGCGAGGTGACACAAAGGGCCATGCTCGAACTCGGCCTCGAGCTTTCACGAGACCAGGCGGCCTACCTCCTCGAATCCACCTACATCTCGGGCATCGAAGGGGGCAAGGCCCCGTACGATGATGCCGCCGCCGTGCTCGGCGAACTCCGGCGTCGTGGCTTCCTGCTCGCTGTCGTCACCAACCGGGCGTTTGGTGGAGAGCGATTTCGGGCCGATCTGCGTGACGCCGGCCTGGACATCGGCTGGGACGCGGAAGCAGTCTCGGTCGAGGTCGGCTTTTTGAAGCCACATCCCGCACTTTTCCAGCATGCACTCGACCAGTGCGGCGTCCGGGCGCAGGATGCGCTGATGGTGGGCAATTCCCTCGCCGAGGACATCGCGGGCGCCCAGAAGCTTGGCATGCTGGCCGCCTGGAGAAACTCCGCCCCGGATGCGGAAGGTGTGACCCCTGACTTCGTGTTCGACGAACTGACCGACCTCCTCGAACTGCCTGTCCTCGGGGGACCCTGCCGTGGCCGGTGAGCAGCGCACGTGGGGCGGCCGGTTCGAGGGCGACATGGATGCCCTCACCCGTGATTACGGCGCTGGCGTCGATCAGGGGCTCTACGAGTTCGACATCGCTGGCTCCATCGCCCACGCACGGATGCTCGGGAAGCAGGGCATCATCCCGGCCGACGACGCGGCGAAGATCGTCGACGGGCTGGCACTCGTCCTTGAAGACTTCCGCGCGGGCCGCGTGGACTGGCGCCCCGAACTCGAAGATATCCACACCCACGTCGAAGTGGTCCTTCGCGAAAAAATCGGCGATGCCGCCGGCCGCCTCCACACCGCGCGCTCGAGGAACGACCAGGTCTCGCTCCTCAACCGGCTCCTCGTGCGCCAGTCGTGCGACGAGGCCATCGCTGCCATCGCAAGGCTGGTGGCGGTCATCTGCGACCTCGGGGAAGAACACGCCGCCGACCCGATGCCGGGCTACACGCACCTTCAACGCGCTCAGCCGATCACGCTGGGCCACCATTTGCTCGCCTACGGCGAAATGCTCTTCCGCGACCGCGAGCGCTTCAGCGAC
>DATBWD010000317.1:0-8248 GCA_036515015.1 Tepidiformaceae bacterium | reverse complement strand
ACCCCGGCCGAATACGAAGAGGCGCTCGGGGCGCTCGCTGATGGAAGCATCAACGCCGCCCCGATGGTCACCCGTCGCGTCACACTCGACGAACTCCCCGACGCCTTCCTCTCGCTCGCAGACCCCTCCGACTGCAAGGTTGTGCTCATTCCGGAGGGGTAGCGGCGTCCTGGGCCCACTTACTGCACGAGGTCGGCGCGGAGTTCCTCCAGCATGGTTACGAAGTCGTCGAGCGCCTGCTGCGCATCGTCGCGCAACTGCTCGAACTCCTCGTCATCGGCGTTCTCCAGCTCATCGATGCGCTGCCTCAGGCCATCGAGCCCTTCCTCGAGTTCGTCGATGCCACGCTGGATCTCGTCCTCCGCGGCCCCTTGCGGTACCTGGTCGCGCAGTTTATCCAGTTCCTGCTCGGCATCCTGGAGCCGATCCCGAGCTTCCTGCTCGAACTGTTCCCGGTCCTGCTCGGTGACCTCGACCGTGCCTCCAGGGATGTCTACGGAGTCACCATTGTCGTCGCCGCAGGCAACCAGCAGCAGTGGGAGGGCGAATGCCAGGACAGCAACTGTCCCGGCCCGTCTGTATCGAAAGATGCTACTCATACACCCACCGTAGGTTGCCGACGGTTGCGGTCGCCTTTGCCACGCGCCCCCCGGGCTTGCTCGCCCATCTCAAAAAACGGCCGCAAGCCGGCGCTCAGGACTCGTTCGCGCGCCATCCCGCGAGTTCGAGGATCCCCTGGATAAACGGCGACTTCGCGTCGGTGTAGGCCTCGCGGGCCGTGCGATGCCTGGCCGCCAGTCGGCGCTTCATGGCTGCGTACTCCTCCACTGCTTCCCCGTGGGCGCGCAGGTAATCGCGGAAGAGCAGGTGCTTCCGCCATTCGGGCTTCCCCACCTCGAAGACGTGCACATGGTGGCTGCGAGGTACACCCTTGCGAAAATAGAGTCGCCCCGGGATCCCGTACTCCCCCAGTGATTCGTAACCCAGCCCGCGCATTCCAGCCTCGAGCCTCGCCCGGGCCCCGGCAATGTCCTCAACCCCCGGCATGATGTCGATGATCGGCTTGGCCGCCAATCCCGGTACCGAGGTGCTCCCGATGTGCTCGATTTCCACCACGACCCGCCCACACGCCGCCCGGATCCGCTCCGCTTCAGCTTCGAACAGCGCCGGCCACTCAGGGTCGTAGTCGACGACCTCGATACTCCCGGCACTCGCTTCGTCGCGGCCGGGATGTTTCGCCATCAGTGTTCGGCGTGCGCCTGTCCCGAAGGGACCTGGTCGCCGAAGTCCCCTTCGTCGGGCAGCTCACGGCTCGGCATCACCGTAATCGGTGCCACCCACGACGGGTTCTCCGGGAACCCTCCAATCTTTCGCTTCACCCGGTACAGGACCCCGCCGACTCCGGCCATCACCGCAATCCCAATGATCGCCCACACCAGCGCGGTCTTCGCCCGGTCGCTGAGAGGGATCGACTGTTCCTCACCGTGGGGCTCTTCCTGGGCTGTGGCCACATCGCCCGAACCGGTCGCGACAGGCGCCAGCGGCGCCGCCGGAACGGTCGCGGGAAGAACTGTCGCCAGCCCAAGAACGCCGAATACGGCCCAAATAATCGCGCGTTGTTTCAAAGTTTCCATTCACCTTGAAGTCTAGGCCTGCACCGGTGGTGGTCAAGCGCAAGAAATTCTTAATGATCATCTTGTCGTGGGAACTTCTGCATGCTAAAAGTACCGAGGGCTGCGCTGGATGTCGTGTCCGCTCCACACATCCACCGGCCCCTTTTCATTTTCCCCTCACCTCTACCAGCCCAGAGCTCGTTCGACGCTGGCCGCCGAAGCCTCCGCTTTCACCACGAGCGGCGCATACTGCTTCGCCGCCGTATCCGGGTCTTTTAAGCCCGCGCCCGTCAGGATGGCCACCGCCCGCCCCCCGCGCGTCCGCCCCTCGCGACCCAGCTTGATTAACCCCGCCACGCTTGCCGCGCTCGCCGGCTCGACGAACAGTCCCTCCCGCCCCGCCAACAGCCGGTACGCCTCCAGGATTTCGTCGTCGGTGACCGCCTCGATCAGCCCCCCGCTCTCGTCCCGCGCGCCCGTGGCCCCCGCCCAGCTGGCCGGGTTCCCGATCCGGATGGCGGTCGCGACCGTCTGCGGCTCTGCTACAGGAGCCCCGTTCACGATTGGCGCGGCGCCGGCTGCCTGGAACCCGAACATTCTCGGATGCCTCGTCGCCAGGCCGAGTTCAGAACACTCCCCGAAGCCCTTCCAATAGGCCGTGATGTTCCCCGCGTTGCCGACCGGGATGGCAAGGATGTCGGGCGCCTCCCCGAGTTCTTCGCATATCTCGAACGCGGCCGTCTTCTGCCCCAGGATCCGGTTTGGGTTCACCGAATTGACCAGCGCGACCGGGTGCGCGGAGGTCAGTTCCCGGGCCGCCTTCAACGCGTCATCGAAGTTCCCCGCCACTTCGACGATCGTGCTCCCATAGGCGATTGCCTGCGCCATCTTCCCGCCGGCAATCCTCCCCGATGGCACGAGCACGTAGCTCTCGATTCCGCACCGGGCGGCGTACGCTGCCGCGCTCGCGCTCGTGTTCCCGGTGCTCGCGCACATGATCGCTCGCGCGCCCGACTCTATGGCCTTTGCGACCGCGACCACCATGCCCCGGTCCTTGAACGAACCCGTAGGGTTGCAGCTCTCCAGCTTGAACCACAATTCGTCGAGTCCGCACTCGCCTTCGAGGTGCGCCGCCCGCACGAGCGGCGTATCCCCCTCCCCTAGCGTGATCAGGGGCGTCTTCTCGGTCAGTGGCAATACGCTGGCCCATCGAAACAGCACCCCGCGAGGCGCGGGCGGCCTTTTGCTCACGGCTCCTCCGGTGGCTTGAAGGCATGGAACTTCATCTCACGTAACTCTTGCTCCAACACCTGGATCTGCTTCCGCCGCTGCTTCTCGGTCATCTGGTTGTACTTCGCGAACTCATCGCGCACGTGGTCCACAATCTCGGCAATGTCCCGCCGGATCCCGGCTACCCGCTCGCCCAGCCCCGAGTGCCGCCCTTCGAGCAGCACGATTTCGCCGCTCAATTTGTCGACCACGCCCGATATCTTGTCTGCCGCCTCTTCGAGCACGTTCAGTCGCCCATCAATGCGGCTGTGCTGATCGCGCCACGCTCCAATCTCCTGGAGCACGTCCTCGCGCAGGCTGCGCTCATTGACCACGCCGGCAATCAGATCCTCGTTGCGCTTCACCATCTCGCCGATCACCTGGAGCCGCTCGAAGACCACCTCGAATCGCTCCTCCTGGTCGGCAATAACCACGTCGCGCATGCGCTGTTCGATGTCTCGGTTCACCTCGATGCTTCGCTCGAGCCGGAGTCCGAAATGCTCGACTCGCGCCTCGACTTCCCGCTGCCGCTCGAGGATCGTCATGAACGTCTGGCTCAGCTGCGATGTCTGGGCTTGCATCTGCGCGACGTCCGCGAGCAGCAACCCGATCTGATGCGCGTTCCCCTCTATCTGCTTCGTGCTCTGCGCCCGCTCTTCCCGGTCATAGGTTGCTTCGGCGCGAAGGATGCGCAGCGTGTTGTCGAGTTCGGCCCGGTGGCCCGCCAGTGACTGCCGGAGTTCTTCCGCCCCCTTGTCCAGCGCCGTCAGCTTGTCCGGGATCCCTTTCAGTGGCGAAAGCTTTGGGTCAATCTCGCGGACCGCGCGCTCGGCGGCCAGCACCTGGTCTGCCATCTCGTGCAGTTGGCGCCGCAACTGCTCCACATACTCGTGCGTGCGGGCGTGCTCGTCCCGCACCTGCCGGACCTGCTGCTCCAGCCACGACAACGTCTGGCCGATTGCCTCCGCCTGCGATTCGCTGGTCATCTCAGCCTTCGACTCGCAGGAACGCTTCTACGCCCCCGACCACGTCGAGTGTGTCGATCTCTCGCAGCGCCTCCTGCATCGCCTTCTCCCGCGCCCGGTGAGTCATGATCACCAGTTCGGCCGTCCGTGCGTCTGCGTCGGCCTCCTTCTGGTTTACCGCGGCAATGCTCACGTCGTGGTGGCCCAGGATACTGGCGATTTGCGCGAGCACGCCCGGGCGGTCACTCACCGTGACGCGCACATAGTAGCGCGTCTCCAGCATGTCCATGCCCAGGACCGGTATCTCGGCCTCGGGCCCCCAGTACCGCCGCTCCCGCCCCCCAAGCACGATCGAATGGGCGAGATCCAGCAGGTCCGCTACCACGGCACTGCTGGTCGGCTCCGCGCCTGCCCCTCGTCCCTGGAAGAGCACCGTCCCTGTCAGGTCCCCGACGATCTGCACCGCGTTGTAGACCCCGTCGACCTTGGCAAGCGGCTCGGCCTGCGGCAGAAACACCGGCGCCACCCGCGCCAGGATGCCACCATCGCTCCGCTCGGCAATCGCCAGCAGCTTGATCACATATCCCAGTTCCTGCGCGTACTGGAAGTCCCTCGCCGCCAGCTTCGTGATCCCCTCCCGGTGCACCGCCGAGGGTGCCACCCGGGTCCGGAACCCCAGGCTCGCCATGATCGCCAGCTTGTACGCCGCGTCGTAGCCCTCCACGTCGTTCGTTGGGTCCGGCTCGGCATACCCAAGCCGTTGCGCTTCGGCCAGCGCCGACTTGTACCCGCCGGTCCCGACCGGTTCGATGCCCTGCTTCTGCAGCGCCTCTGCTGCGATCCCGGCCGTCGTCATGCTCGTCAGGATGTAGTTCGTCGTCCCGTTGATGATCGCCCGGATCGAGGTGATCTTGTTCGCCAGCAGGTCCCGCCTCAGCGGCGCTATAAGCGGGATGCCGCCCCCGACGCTCGCCTCGAACATGATGTCCAGGCCCCGGCCATGCGCGTCTGCTAGCAGCTCCGGGCCCGACTTCGCCATCAACTCCTTGTTCGCGGGAACGACGTGCTTGCCCTCTGCGAGAGCCGCCCGGATGAACGTTCCCGCGGGGTCTTCCCCGCCGATCACCTCGACCACGATGTCGATGTCCGGGTCCGAAAGTACCGCACCCACGTCGGTCGTCAGCACCCCCGGCGGAAGATCGACCGTACGCGGCTTAGAAAGGTCTCGCACTGCCGCCCGCCGCACGACCAACGGTGCCCCAACCTGTCGCGCAAAGTAGTCCCGCCGTTCGATCAGCGCCCGCGCGACTCCGCCGCCTACCACCCCCAGGCCGATGAGCCCGACCCCGATCTCGCCGTTCATCTGCTATCCGGCATGGGACACTGCCCAGTCGATATCCGACGCCGACAGCGACCGGCTGATCTCCACGCCCTTCCGGAACTCTGCGATCGCGTCGTCGAGGCGGTCCTGCACCACCGCACCAAGCTGATCCTCGGGGATAGTGCCTTCGGCCTCGCGGCGTTCCACCCGGAACACCCAGAATGAGCCTTCGGCCTCCACGGGTCCGAGGATGTCTCCATCGGTCGTACCCTCCATCGCCTCGATCATGCCTTCCGGATAGAGCGACAGTACGCGTGGCGGGTACAGGCCATCCGAACTACGCGTCGCGAGGTCGCTCGATTCCAGCTGCGCGATGGTGCCGAGGTCTTCCCCCGCCCGCACCCGCTCGGCCACGGCCGTGGCCTCTTCTTCCGTCTCGAGTGCCACCCCCCGGACGGTCACCATCTCGCCGGTCGTACCCACCTCTTCCCGGAACTGTTCGAGCAACCGATCGTTGGCCACGCTCGCCAGGGTCAGCCGCCGGTAGTGTCGATCGGAGACGTTCAGCGTCCGCAGCCGGTTCCGGTACAACTGGTCGAATGCGGTGCCGGACCCTCCTGGTGGCACCCCGAGGTCTGCCGCGATGGCCTCTGTGATGTCGTCCTCGGTGATGACGATGCCCCGCTCTCGCGCGAGGAGAATGGTCAACTCTTCGGTCTCCAGCTTCCCCAGGAGTGCTTGCGCGGTGATTGCCGTGCTCGAACCGGGGTTCGCCTCGGCGAACGGCAGCAGCCGGGCCGTGTAGTACTCGAGCTGTACTTCTCGTTCGCCCACCGCCAGCACCACTTTGTTTGGCCGGCCGATGTTCTCATCGTACACGCGATACGTGATCAGCCCCACGACCAGCAAGAACAGGATGCCCACCAGCCCGATGATCGCGAACCGCGCCGACCGCTCGTCGAGGGGTACCCCGCCTACCCGCCGCCGTGAATCGACACGGTCTCGCCGCTTGGCCCGGGGCAACCCTGTCGTGCGCTCTCGTCGTGCCATCGGTATGTTCCCGGCTCTACTCTAGCCTCGGGTTGGGAAAACCCCCGTCTGCCGCGCGTGATCGAGTGTGTAGGGAAGCAGCGCCAGGTGCCTCGCCCGCTTGATCGCCGTCGCCACGAAACGCTGGTGCTTCTGGCACGCGCCCGTCTTGCGCCGCGGCTCGATCTTCCCCCGGTCGCTGATGTACATCCGCAGCCGCCCGATGTCCTTGTAGTCCACGCCGTCCATCCGGTCCACGCAGAACCGGCAGACCTTGCGCCGGCCACCAAAGCGGCGAGGGGGGCGCGCCGGCCGATCGCCGCCGCCTTCAGATCCCCGGGATTCAGTTCGTTCTTCCGAAGCCATAGTCACTTATCCTTCCCGTTGGGTTCGTGCGCTTATGCGCACCGGGTTGCGCCGGCGAATGCCGCCGGCTTCTCTCTGGTCTTATTCGAATGGCAGGTCGTCGGGCTCGACGTCTCCGCCGCTCCCTCGCGGAAAGCGCACCGGCTTTCGACCAGCATCGTCCCAGTCGCCGCTGCCGCCGCCGGAACCGCTTTCGCGGCTGCCGAGGAGGAGCAACTGGTTCGCAATCACTTCCGTCCGGTAGTGCTTCACACCCTGGTCGTCATCCCAGGTTCGCGTCTGCAGCCGGCCTTCGATGTACAGTTGCTTGCCCTTCGTGATGTACTGGCTCGTGCGCTCGGCCTGGTCGCCGAAGACGACGATGTTGAACCACTCCGTCGCATCCTCCCAGTCGCCCGATGTCCCTTTTCGACGGTAGTTCACCGCCATGCTGAACTGCGATTGAGCCGTGCCGTTGGCCGTGTAGCGCAGTTCGGCATCCCTCCCGGCATTGCCGATCAACATGACTTTGTTCAGACTCGCCACGCAGGCCTCCCTCTAAACGGATTCGTCCGTGGCGATAGTACCACTTGGGGGCGCCTTGCCCTCATCGGTCTCTTCGCCCGGCGCTTCCACCGGCTCTGGCGAGGCTTCTGCTGCGCCCAGTGCGGCTGCTTCCGCCGTGTCCGCCGGCTCTTCCGTCACGCCCGTGACGTCCGCGACGTCCGCGACCGCTTCGGCTGGCTCTTCTGCCGCAGGCGCCGGCGCCGCTTCGGCCGAAGGCGCTTCCGCCTCATCCACTGCCGGCGTGGTCGCTTCCGGGGGTGTCTCTTCTGCGGCAGGTGCGCTCGCCTCTTCGGCCGAAGGCGTTTCCGCTTCAGCTGCCGCCGCCGCTGGCGCGGCCGCCTCTGGCGCCTGCGCTACTTCTGCCGCTGGTTCTGCAGGGGCTGCCGCTGCGGGCCCCGCCGCTGCTGCCGCGGGCTCACGCCGTGGCTCCCGTGGCGGAGGTGGCGTGGGCAACTCGTCTGCCCGGACCACCAGGTGCCGGAACACCCGCTCGTCGATCTTGAGTGCCGCCTCTAATGGGGCCACCGCAACCGGGTCCAGTTCGACTCTGGTCACCAGGTAATCCCCGTCGATTGCACGGTTGATCGGATACGCCATCCGCCGGCGACCCCAGTGGTCCACCTTCAGGACTTTGCCGCCGCGTGCTGTGACGAAGTTGGTGAGGAGTTCGACGCTTGCATCAGGGCCGCCAGCTTCCTGGACGGCGAGGTCGTACACGACCGTCAGTTCATATTCCCGCATGGGTCTCCACTACCGGGCGATGGGATTGCCCGCAAAGCGGGCCGGGCTCCCGGTCGAACAATCACCGTAGCATCGCCCGCCCTATGGCTCAACGAATCCCGCCTGCATAGAATCCGCGGATGAACCGCTATCACCGCTGGTATTGCAGTTCGCCGGGTTGGGCCCGCCTCCTCGAGTCCTCCGTCATGCCCTGGGCCCTCCGCGATGTCGAACTCGGCAACAACCTTCTCGAAGTCGGGCCCGGCCCCGGTCTCACCACCGATCTCTTGCGTCGAAAGACCCAGAACGTCACCTCCATCGAAATCGACGAACGCCTCGCGGACCGCCTCCGGCATCGGCTCGACGGCTCGAACGTCCGGGTTATCCACGGCGACGCCACCTCCCTCCCCTTCGGGGAC
>DATBWD010000316.1:0-7593 GCA_036515015.1 Tepidiformaceae bacterium | reverse complement strand
CCGTACCTCGATGTGCTGCGACAGGTGCGAGACAGCGTCGACGTACCGGTGGCCGCCTACAACGTCAGCGGCGAATACAGCATGCTGATGGCGGCCATCCAGAACGGCTGGCTCGATGAAGAGCGGGCGATCGACGAGGCGTTGACGAGCATCCGGCGCGCCGGGGCCGACATCGTGATCACCTACCACGCGAAGCAGTGGGTGCGTAGCCAGCAGCGCTGAGAGAGCCCGGCCCGCGCCCGGTCTGTGGAGTGCGTGCGGCGGTGTCGTCGACGCGAAAAGTGCAGTGGTACCCCCGAGAGGACTCGAACCTCTGCCTTCGGCTCCGGAGGCCGACACTCTATCCGCTGAGCTACGGGGGCTTACCGCTATGGTAGCGCGTCGGCATTCTACGGGCACTACCAGCCGGCCCCACGGCCGACCCCGTCAGTCAGTGTCCTCGTCCTCTGGAGGCGACTCTCCTCGACGCCGGTAGCCGGCCCGCATCAGCGCATCCGAAAGCGGCGAGAGCTCAAGCAGCAGGAAGGCAACAGCTGTTATCAGGATGGCCACGAGCCACATGTCGTTCGCTACGAGGAGCCCCACGCCGGCAATCAACCAGATGCTGGCAGCGGTGGTAATTCCTCGCACATCATTTCCGCGCTGAAAGATCAGGCCAGCCCCAAGGAAGCCCACACCCTGGACGACGCCGGCGGCAATGCGGCTGTCACCATACTCCAGGCTCACTGCCCCGAAGAGCGCGGCGCCTGAACAGACCAGCGCGTTCGTTCGGACGCCCGCTTCGTGGCCACGGTACTCGCGTTCGAGCCCGATGACGCCGCCCAGCCCCAGTGCGAGCAGGAGGCGCCAGAACATCTCGAGCTGCTCGGCGGCGCTCACGGCTTCTCGCGGTAGTGCCCAACGATGAGCGTTTCGAAGTTCCGTTCCGAACTACAAATGCGACATGTCAGGTACCACACCCAGATGTCGTCGGGCCGGCGTCCGTACCGCTCTTCGGCCATGTTTTCGGACTCTTCTACAAGGCTCTTCATCTGCCCCCACGGTGCAGAGACCAGGCGGCTGAAAGCCATGCCTCCGGGGAACTCGACCCCCTTTGTCCCGGGTTCGACCCCCTCGACTTCGAGCAACAGCGAACGGCGGAAATTGCCGCTGCCCAGGAGGAGCATGGCGTCGTCTGGTACCGAAGCTCCCAATTTCTCGGCGCGGGCGAGGAGTTCCTGGCGGAGGTTCGCATAGCCCACCGGCACGCCAAGCACCGCCGTCGTCGTGCCGCGCACGAAGGCGATGTCGGACCAATCGCTCTCCACTTCGTGCCAGTCCTCGGGATCGAGATGGGGACAGCCACAGTCCTCGCGCTGGACGTCTTCGGCTTGCTCTTCGACCGGCGTGGTCTTCGGTGCGCCATCCCTGCCGACGGGGACACGTCGCATCTTTGCCATGGGACGAGAATACCAGAGCAGGCAGCGATACCGGCGACGGGGTCAGGGATGGAGCCGTTCGACCCAGGCGGCACCCAGCGGCGGAAGGTTGATGCGCTCCTCGACCGTAGCGCCCTCGTGCTCGACGTGCGAAGCGACAAGCACCCGCCCGTATCCGGGAGGCAGTTCGAGCACGCGGCTTTCGAGCGCCGTGTTGAGAGCGACCACAACGCCGGGCGAGCCCGGCGTCTCGCGGACAAAGGCAACCACGCCCTCCGGGGCCGGCAATTCGCGATGCCCGCCCTCGCGCAGCGCAGGCGTGCGCCGGCGAATCCAGATGGCCCTCCGGTAGAACGAGAGGAGTGAGTGGGGGTCGTTGTCCTGGGCTGCCACGCTGATGTCGGCCGGTCCGTAGGGGAGCCACGGGCGAGCGTTGGAAAACCCGCGACCCGGGGAGGTGTCCCACTGCATGGGCGTGCGCTCGGGGTCGCGCCCGGTGGAGCGGTGGCGGGCAGGATCCTGGAGTTGGTCTTCGGGAATAGCGCCGTCGACCATGCCGATTTCTTCGCCGTAGTAGAGGAACGGCGTGCCCCTGACGCCGAGAAGGAGGAGCGCTGCCGCCCGCGCCCGCTCCGGCCCGTTGCCGTCCTGGTTGTGCCGCGAGATGAAGCGGGAGCGGTCGTGGTTGTTGAGGGCGAAGCACGGCTGGGCCCCGGATGGAAGCGCCAGTTCGGCGTTGGTCACGATCCGCCGCAGCACCTCAGCATCCCACGGGGTGTGGCCGTTCGCCTCTTCACTGATGAACTGGAAGTTGAACGCGAGGTGGAGACCGTCGAGGCGGCGGTCTCCGTAGAAACGGGCAACTTCCTCGGCCGTCCCGAATACTTCGCCGACGGCCATCTTTTCCGGGAACTCATCGAAGACCGACCGTATGCCGCGGACGGCGTCGAACACGTCGGGGTAATTTCTGTTGTTTTTGGGCAGCAGTCGTGGGCGTCTGCTCCCCGGCTGCCAGTCCGGGTTGGGCGGGTTATCCGCCAGGTCGGGGTGCTTGACGATCATCCCCATCACGTCGATGCGAAAGCCATCGATCCCGCGACGAAACCAGAACCGCAACGTGTCGTGCATGGCGGCCACCACTTCCGGGTTCCGCCAGTTGAGGTCCGGCTGCTCGGGCAGGAATGAATGCAGGTAGTACTGGCCGGTGCGCTCGTCTAGGGTCCACGCCGGCCCCCCGAAAGCGGCAGGCCAGTTATTGGGCAGCGAGCCGTCCGGCCGGGCATCACGCCAGACGTACCAGTCGCGCTTCGAGTTATTACGAGAGGAGCGAGATTCGAGAAACCATGGGTGCTGGTCAGAGGTGTGGTTGGGCACCCAGTCCAGCAGCACACGTATGCCACGACCGTGGCATGCCTCGATGAGACGGTCCATCGTCTCGAGCGTGCCGAAGTCGGGGTGGACGTCGAGGTAATCCGCAACGTCGTATCCGAAGTCCTTCATGGGTGAGGGGAATGTGGGCGAGAGCCAGATGGCGTCGACGCCGAGGGAGCGCTCGGTACCGTCGTTCAGGTAATCGAGCCGTGCGATGATGCCCGCCAGGTCGCCGATGCCGTTGCCGGTCGAGTCCTGAAAGCTGCGCGGGTAGATCTGGTAGATGACGGCCTCGCGCCACCATTCGCCCGGGCGTTCCGCTGTAGCCATTCCCTAGCCGCGGCCCCGGACCGCCGCCTTCACCTGGGCCAACAGTTCGGGGTGTTCTTCGAACGTCCCCCGCGAAACCGTGACCGTCGGGTCAACGCGCCCGTGAGCCGCGAAGACTTGCCGCGTCCAGATCGCGCCGACATTCCTTGCCGCCTCGATCCGGAACTCGGGCGTGCACTCCTGTCCGATCGCTTCGGCAAGCAACTCAGCCGCCGGGTTACTTAGCATGACCGCCACTTCTTGTGCGGCCCGGCCGTGCCGTCCGACGATGAAGTTCGCCTGGGTCATGCCCCAGATCTCGGTGCCGGCTCCAGGGCCCTCATACTGGACGGTGATCTCGGGCTCGGCAGTGTTCACCATCAACGTTCCTCTCCCGGCATGGCAATCTTGAGCGTCTCGGTAGCTTCCCGCAGCAGTTGGACGCGAGCCTGGACGCGAGTTTGCAGACCCCAGATGTTGATGAATCCGACTGCGGCGGACTGATCATACGTGTCGCCCCGGTCGTAGGTCGCGAGGCCGCGGTCATAGAGCGACTGGTCCGCCTTCCGGCCGACCACCATCGCCTGGCCACGCTGCAGCTTTACCCGGATCGTGCCGGACACGTGGCGCTGTGTGCTCGCAACATAGGCGGCGATGTCCTGGTGGTGGGCACTGAACCACAGCCCGTTGTAGATCAATTCGGCGTATTCGGTGGCGATGATTTTCTTGAGGCGAATTTGCTGCTTCGAAAGAGTCATCGACTCCAGCGCCCGGTGGGCAGTGTGGAGGATGACCGCAGCGGGCGACTCATAGATCTCGCGGCTCTTGATGCCGACCAGCCGGTCTTCCAGGTGGTCGATGCGCCCGACGCCATGCTCGCCCCCAAGCTCGTTCAGGCGCTCCACGATCTCAACCGGTGAGACCGGGTCACCATTGAGCGTTACCGGCATCCCGTGCTCATAGCCGATCTCGATGTACGCCGGCTGCGCGGGGGCATCCTGGGGGGAACGCGTCCACTCATACGCTTCCGGGGGAGGCTCGGCCCATGGATCCTCAAGGACCCCTGCCTCGGCGCTGCGCCCCCACAGGTTCTCATCGATGCTGAACGGCCCCTTTGCACCCCATGGGATGTCGACCCCGTGCTTGCGCAGGTACTCGATCTGCATCTCACGTGCCATCGCGTTCTCACGAGTCGGGGCGACGATCTTCAGCGACGGATCGAGGGTGGTGATACCGACATCGAACCGAACCTGGTCGTTGCCCTTCCCGGTGCACCCGTGGGCGACCGCGGTGGCTCCCTCTTCGTGGGCGACGTCGACGAGGAGCTTCGCCATGAGCGGGCGCGCCAGAGCCGTGGCCAGGGGGTAGGCGTCCTGGTAGATGGCGCCGGCGGCGAGCGCCGGGAACGCGAAGTAGCGGATGAAGTCTTCTTTGGCGTCGATGACGCGGACCGTGAGGGCGCCCGCTTCCATGCCGCGCGACTCGACGACGGGCTGCTCCCTGCTCTTACCGACGTCGATGTTCAGGGCGATGACGTCGTAGCCCTGTTCCACCGAGAGCCACTTGATGGCGGTGGTCGTATCGAGGCCACCGGAGTAGGCAAGGACGAGTTTCGGCACGCTGTCAGTCCTGGGGAGGGTACGCTCAGTATGGCCCGCTCAGCGGATGCGGGGAACTACGACAGCCGTGCGCGGGCACGACGCGTGCCAATCAGCCACGCCGCTACCGCCGAAGCGAGCAGGATCGCGACCATCGCGACTACCGCGGCGGTAGCGAATGTTTCCGGCAAGGAGCCGGCGAGCGCGAAAGGGAAGAGGGCCAACCCGCCCGCGACGACCGCCACGCTCCCGAGGATGAGGATGGAGCCAGCTTCCCGGTGGGCCTCATACCAGTTCTGTTCGTTCTGGCGAGTGAAGCGGGTGCGAATACCCACGAAATGATTCGGCGGCAATCGGCCGATGAGTCCCAGCCACCCCAGAAACACCAGGCCCATGGCGCCAATCAGGACGAGGCCGATCACAACGGTCACTTTTCACCCCCGTTTGAGGACGGCTTCGATCGAATCAGGTCTTCGAACGCTCCGGCGAGTTCAGCGGCCGTCCGGATCTCGCCGGCCCGTAGCGCCTCGCCAATGGAGGTTTCGGCATTGGCCGTGGCCTCGCCTGATTCGCCGGAAAAGTCTCCCGCCCGGCGGGGACGGCGGTTCACGCGGAACTCGAACACGTCAGGCCGGGTGTAGTGGCCTGCATGGTCGGCAATCATCTTCTGGAACATGACCGTACCGAGGTTGGCCGTCGCCGTCAGAATTCCCTCCTCGTCGATGAGCGGGCCGGCGAGAATGCCGCCGTCGGGGCCGATGATGGCCGAGTGACCGTTTAGCGGCCGAACGATCTCCCGGAGATCATCCGGGATGTCCTCCTGGCGAAGCACGCCGCCGGACATGACAACGTAGGCAGCGGCCTGCATCGCGAACGCCCGGGACAGCACCTCCTGGCGCGTGAACGTGCCCCCAGGCCACGCCCCGGCGTGGACCTGGAGCCCCTGGGCGATGAGCGCGTATCCCGGCAACACCATCTGGTGCTCCCAGCAATTCAGGCCGCCAAGACGGCCGTAGGGCCTCTCGTAGAGGCGCAGAGAACTCCCGTCCCCTTCGCCCCAGACGGTGCGCTCCCAGAAAGTCGGCTTCAATTTCCGATGCTTGCCGAGGATTCTGCCCTCGCGTCCGATGAACAGGAGCGTGCAGTAGATCGAGCCCCCCGTCGTACTGTCGCGCTCCGCGACACCGATAGCCACATCGATGCCCGCGCGGGCGGCGGCCCGACAGAGCGCCTCGGTCGCCGGCGAGGGGACTTCGACGCCGTTGAGGATGAACCGCTTCAGGGCCGTCCGGAAGGCGGGGTGCTCGGGCCACGCCCCGAAGTTCGCGTAACCGGACACCCACGTTTCGCCAAAGACAGCCAGGTCCGCACCGAGCGCTCCGGCCTCATCGATCAGCCGGCACGCCTTCTCGATGCTCGCATCCCGGTCGAGGTAGACCGGGGCGGCCTGGACGGCGGCAAGCGTGAAGTCTTCGAACTGCTCACCCATGGCTTTCCTCCTGGCGTCGCTGTTCTCGGGTCACTTCGGCGGCGATGCGACCGCGAGGAGGGCCTGCTCAAGGATGTCGCAGGCCTGGTCGATCTCGGCATCGGTCACGTTCAACGGGGGCATGAGCCTCACGGCATTTGGCCGCACGTTATTCACCAGCAGGCCGCGCTCGCGGCAGGCGGCGACCACGTCGGCGGCGCTGTCTTGCGTCAGACCGATTGCGAGCAGCATGCCCCGTCCGCGTACCTCGTTGACCAACGGCAGCCGGTCCTCGATCGAACGCAGTCGCGCGACAAGGCGCTCCGAGGCCGCCACCGCCCGGGCGGGGATGTCCTCATCGAGGATGTACTTCAGCGTGGCGAGCCCCGTCGCCGTCGCGAGCGGATTGGCGCCAAACGTCGTGCCGTGGTCGCCCGGTACAAGGTGGGCGGCGAGGTCCTCACGCGCCAGCACGGCGCCAATCGGGACGCCGCCTGCAAGTCCCTTGGCCAGGCACATGATGTCGGGTTCGATCCCTTCCTGCTCGTAGGCGAAGAGCGTACCGGTGCGGCCGATGCCCGTTTGGATTTCGTCGAGGATGAGCAGGATGTTGTTCTGGGTGCACCACTCCCTGATGCCTTTCAGGTAGCCGGGCGCCGGCATGTTGACCCCACCCTCACCCTGGATTGGCTCCAGCAGCACCGCCACCGTGCGGGGCCCCGTCGCGGACCGTAGCGCTTCCAGATCGTTCCACGGCACGTGCTTGAAGCCGGGCGCCAAGGGCTCGAACGGTTCGCGGTAGCGGGCTGTGCCGGTGGCCGCGAGAGCGCCGGTCGTGCGCCCGTGGAAACCGTCGTTCATCGAGACGACCTCGAAGGCTCCGTTCTTCTCGTCGTGCCCCCAGCGCCGCGCGAGCTTGATCGCCGTTTCGATCGCCTCGGTGCCAGAGTTGCAGAAGAACACCCGGTCGAGGCACGAGTGCTCCACGAGCAGTTTCGCCAGTTCAATCATGGGGCGGGTGTAGTAGAGGTTGGAGGTGTGGATGAGCTGTGCTGCCTGACGGGCCACCGCTTCCGCGACGACCGGGTGGGCGTGTCCGAGCACGTTCACGGCCAGCCCGCCGACGAAGTCCAGATACTCCTTGCCCTCCGTGTCCCACACGCGGGTGCCCTGGCCGCGTTCGATGACGACGGGCTGCCTCCCGTAGTTCTGGAACAGGTATCTGCGTTCTTCGGCAATCCAGTCTGTCACGATGTACCTCGTCGGGCGCCAGGGCGCGCATCATGCATAGTAGGCCCGAGAGGGCCCGGGAATACAGCCCGGCCAATGCCGGCGATCGGCGTGTGTCAGTCCCAGCGTCTCCTACCGTGTTCGCGTGAAGTCCGGCCTGCCAGCCCCGGTGCGTCGCGTGAACTCCCGGTGGGGAGGG
>DATBWD010000315.1:0-8011 GCA_036515015.1 Tepidiformaceae bacterium | reverse complement strand
CGGGACGGCCGAAGTCGGCGAGGCCGACGACGGCGGGATCGACGGCGTGGAGGTCGACGAGGGAATGGATGAGCGCGAGCCCCATGGACCGGCGTTGGGCCTCCGTCTCGGCGAAACGGGGCGGCAGGGGCTGGACCGGCGGGGCAGCGGCCGGGATGACACCCTCGATGTACTCCATGACGTAGAACTCGGCGCCCAGGAGCGACGCGTCGGGACAGAGGGCGAGCATGCGCGGGACCGGCACGGCGGTGTCCTGCAGCGCGGACATGACCCGGTACTCCCGGGCCATATCGTGGGCCGAGGCGAGGCCATGACCGACCGGGCCGTGGCGCAGCACGAGCGTCCGCGTGGGTGTATCGAGCAGCAGCGTGACGTTCGAACTCCCGCCCCCGATGGGGCGGGCCCCGCTGACCTCCTCTCCCAGGATGCCAGCGAGGTATGCGAGGGCGGTGCCGGGCAATCGGGCCGGCGAAGGGTGGGCGGTGGCGTCGGACATCAGCGGTTCCGCAGCCTCGGGTCGAGGACGTCGCGCAGTGCGTCGCCGAGCAAGTTGAAACCGAAGACCGCGAGGCTTATGGCGATGGCAGGCGGCCAGAACAGGTGCGAGCTCGTCGTCCAGAAAGCTCGCGTGTCCGACAGGTCGCGGCCCCACGATGAAGCGGGCGGTGGCGTGCCAAGGCCGAGGAAGCTGAGCGACGCCTCGATGATGATGGCGTTCCCGAGGCCGACGGTTACAAGCACGATGATCGGCGCCGTCACGTTCGGGAGGATGTGGCGGAACATGATGCGGTTGTCGTTGCAGCCGAGGACGCGCGCCGCTTCGACATACACTTCGCCCCGGGCTACGAGGACGGCGCTGCGGACCACGCGCGCGGTGTTGGGGATGAAGAGAATACCGATCGCCACCATGACATTGGTCGTCGAGTTCCCGAGAGTGGCGACGATGGCCATGGCGAGCACGAGGGCCGGGAAGGCGAGGATCGAGTCCATCACCCGCTGGATGAAGAGGTCCCACTTGCCCCCGAAGTACCCGGAAATCAGCGCCAGGATGGTCCCCGCGATCGTGCCGATGGAGAGCGACACGAGGCCGACCCAGAGCGAGATGCGTGCGCCGTAGAGGATGCGGCTGAAAACGTCGCGCCCGAAGCGGTCGGTGCCCAGGAGATGGCTGCCAGTGGGGCCCGTGAGGATGTCGCCCGACTGGGCGTTGGGGTTGTGGGTCGCTATAAGCGGGGCGAGCAACGCCAGCGCAATCATCGTAAGGACGAGGAAGCCTCCGATGGCGCCGAGCGGCTTCCTCTTGCTGAAGTTCACCAGCCTGCGGCCAATGCGCCGCAAGAACGGGACATCGGAAACCGGTCGGGTGTAGCCGGGGCTGAGGGTGGCCTGGTCGCTCATCAGGAGTACCGGATCCTTGGATCGAGCCATGCGTAGCTCAGGTCGACGACGAGATTGACGATCACGTAGGTGAAGCTAAGAAAGACCACGACGCCCTGGACCATCGGATAGTCGCGGAGGTTCACGGATTCGACCATCAGGCGGCCGAGGCCGGGCAGGGCGAAGATGGATTCGATGATGATGGTCCCACCGAGCAGGACACCAACCTGGAGGCCGATGACCGTGAGGACCGGGATCAGGGCGTTGCGCAGCGAGTGGCGATAGATGATGAGGTGTTCGGCGATGCCCTTGGCCCGGGCAGTTCGCACGTAATCCTGGCGCAGCACTTCGAGAAGCTGGGAGCGGATCATGCGTGTGACGGTACCGGCGAGCGCGGCGCCGAGGGCAATCCCCGGCAGGATGAACTGCGACATGTTCTTCATCGGGTCATCGACGAAGGGGGTGTAGCGGATGGGCGGGATCCATCCGAACCAGATCGCCGGGAGCGTGATCATCATCGAGCCGATGACAAAGCTCGGGATGGCGAGCCCGGCCATGCTGATTATCCGGGCGGCGTAGTCCATCAGGGTGTCCTGACGCACGGCGGAGATAATGCCGGCCGGGAAGGAAATGAGGAGCGAGAAGAAGAGGGCGAAGATGGCGAGCTCGAAGGTGACGGGGAGCCTGCTGACAATTTCGTCGCGGACGGATTGTTCCCTGCCACGCATCGAATCACCCAGGTCGAGCCGGGCAAGGTCGCCCAGCCAGCGGACGTACTGGACAGGGAGGGGGTCATCGAGACGGAACTCTTCTCGGAAGGAAGCGATGGCCTCTGGCGTTGCGTTCTCGCCGAGCTGAGTCGTTGCCAGGTCGCCCGGCAGGACCCGCATGGCGAAGAAGGCGATCAGCGTCACGCCGAGAAGCACCGGCACAACCATGACGAGGCGCTGGATGATGTAGCGAGTCAAAGAGAACTCCGGTGCTGGTGCAGTTGGGGGCCCGCACGCGACGACCGTGTGCGGGCCCCATCTGATTAGCTGGAGCGGATGCCTTAGGCCTTGATCCAGGCGTCCGCGAGTTCGGCGCTGCGGTCGAACACCAGCCAGGGCTGGTAACCCTGGAGGCGCTTGTTGACCAGGCTGTGGTAGACCGGGTCCGCGAGCCATGCGGTGGGCACGTCTTCCAGGAGCTTGCCCTGGATCTCGCGAATAACCGTCTTGCGTTCTTCTTCGTCCAGCGTAACGCGCTGCTTGTCGAGGAGCTTATCGATATCGGGGTTGGAGAACCGGTTCACGTTCCGGGGCTGACCGGTGTAGTTCGGCCCGTAGATGTGTTCGTCGATCTCCTGGGAGCCACCGTTGACGTAGACCATGCAGTCGTAGGCGCCGCTTGCGCGCTTCGCCTGGATGCCGGCCATGTCGGTCACGCCCAGTTCGAGTTCGATGCCGTACTGGGAGAGCTGGTCCTTGAGGGCGAGCGCGCCGGCGTTGTAGGTCGCATGCGCGGCCGCTGTGGTGGTCGCGGTGTTGAGCTTCAGGCCGCTGGCAAATCCCGCCGCGGAGAGGAGTTCCTTGGCCGCCTTGATGTCCTCCGTCTTGTCCTTGCGGTAGCCGGGCATGGCGGTGAGTTCGTCCTGCGGGATGGCGTACTTGGAGAAACCCCAGGTGACCGGGCCGCTCGGCTTGCCGCCAGTGCTGTGGACGATCTTCTGGTAGAGCTCGCGGTCGATGAGCAGGTTCATCGCCTGGCGCAGCCGCTTGTCCTTGAAGGCCGAGCTATCGCTGCAGTTCATGATGAACATGTTCCAGTGATGGGCGGCATGTTCCATGTCAACGATGTCGCGGTTAGCGCCGAGGATCTGCTGGACGACGCTCTTGTCCGTCGTGCTGGCGAGGAAGTCCAGTTCGTTCGCTATCACGGCGGAGACGACGGTTGAGGAATCGGGGATGACCCGGAAGTCCATCTCGTCGGCATAGGGCCGCTCCGCATTCCAGTGGTTGGGATTGCGGACGAACTTCGTCGAAACGGTCTTCTGTCGCTGGCCGACCATGAAGGGGCCAGAGCCGAGCGGTTCCTGGTACTTGTCGCCCTTGGCCTCGACCCACTTCTGGGAGAGGACCATCATCCAGCCGGTGGCCATGAAGCTGACGAACGGTGCGAAGGCCTTGGTCAGCTTGAATGTGACGGTGTTGTCGTCGGGGGTGTCGATGCCCTGGAGGGGGCCGACCTTGTAGCGGTGCGGCGAGGCAGTCTTTTCGGCGCCGACGCGTTCGAAGGTGAACTTCACATCGGCAGCGGTGAGCGGCGAGCCATCGGAGAACTTGAGGCCCGGGCGCAGCTTGAACGTGTAGGTGGTGTCGTCGACCTGCTCGGGGAGGCTCTCGGCGAGGTCGGGCAGCATCTCGGTGATGGCGCCGTTCCAGCGGATGAGCTTCGAGTAGACGTGAGGGCCCAGGTTCATGAGCCAGGTCGTCTCGAGCGCCGGGTCGAAGTGGTCGGCGTCGGCGGTGTGGGCGAAGCGGATGACGCCGCCCTTCTGGGCGGTCTCGCCGCTGGTGGTGGGCTGGCCCTGGACGCCGTCGCCGGTGCCCGTGATGTCGGAGTCGTCGTCTTCGTCATCGCCGCCGCAGCCGACGAGGGCGAGCGTGGTGAGCCCGGCGCCGGCTGCGCCGGCCCCGGCGAGGAAGCCGCGGCGCCGCAGGCGCCGGGTTTCCATCTTCGTCCAATAGTTTTCCTTCAAGGTGTTCCTTTCCCTCCTAGGTTCGGGTCGTGCAGCCGCCAACGGTTAGAAGGCGGCGAAATCCCAGGTGTCGCCGGTGCGATAGCGCCGAAGCACCTGCCGGGCGACAACCATCCGGTGGACTTCGTCGGGGCCGTCGGCGATGCGAAGGATACGGGCCGACTTGTACATGGACTGGAGCGGGGTATCGGTGGTGACCCCCATCGCGCCATGGACCTGGATGGCCTTATCGATCACGTCGCAGGTGACGTTGACGACGAAGAACTTGATCATCGAGACCTCGACGCGGGCTTCGTCGCCCTGGTCGATCTTGTGGGCTGCCTGCATGGTCAGCAGTCGAGCGGCCTGGATGTTGACGAGTGAGTCCGCAATCCAGTTCTGGATGGTTTGCTTGTCGGCCAGTGGACCGCCGAAGGCCTCGCGGTTGAGTGCGCGGTTGACCATCAGGTCGAACGCGCGCTGGGCCTGGCCGAGGGCGCGCATGCAGTGATGGATGCGGCCCGGGCCGAGGCGCTTCTGGGACAGCAGGAAGCCGTTGCCCTGCGGCCCAAGCAAGTTCGTGACAGGCACGCGCACGTTGTCGTAGTGGATGATGGGGTGGTTCGAGTTCGGGTCGCCCCAGACTTCGACGCGGCGTTCGATCTTGAAGCCGGGCGTATCGGTCGGGACGAGGATCTGGCTGAACCGCTTGTGGGTGGCGGCGTCAGGGTCGGTGATGGCCATGACGATGGCGAACTGGGCGCCGATGGCGCCTGAGCTGAACCACTTCCGGCCATTGATGACGAAGTCGTCGCCATCGCGGACGGCGGTGGTCTGGAGGCCGGTGGGGTCGGCGCCGGAGACGGCCGGCTCGGTCATCGAGAAGCAGGAGCGGATGTCGCCATCGACGAGCGGCTTGAGGTACTTGTCCTTCTGTTCCTGCGTGCCGTACTGGTGGAGGATCTCGGCGTTACCGGAGTCGGGCGCCTGCGAGCCAAAGGCTCGTGGTGCGGCAGAACTGCGGCCGATGATCTCGTTGAGGTAGGCGTAGGGCAGGAAGCCGATGCCCATGCCGCCGGCCTCCTTCGGCAGGTGAGGAGCCCAGTAGCCCATCGCCTTCGTCTTCTGCTGGAGCGACTTGAGGAGCTTTTCGGCTTCTTCGCCGCCGCGTTCGAAGACGGGCTCGTTGGGATAGATGTGCTCCTCCATGAAATCGGCGACGACTTTGCGCCGTTCGATGGTCTCGGGGCTGAGCGCGAGGATGTTGTCCATATGTCCTTCCTTGTCTTCTCTGTGGCTCTCCGGGTTCACCGGCCGGTGAAGTTGGCTTCTCGACGCTCCACGAAGCTGCGCACGCCTTCGCGGTGGTCTTCAGTGCGGAACATCAATTCCTGGGCTTTGCGCTGATAGTCGAAGAACTGGGCGAGGCCCGCTTCTCGAGCGATGTGAAATCCTTCCTTGGCCATTCGCTGGGCAAGAGGCGCCTGGGCGGCGATACGGAGCGCGAGATCCCTGGTTGCCGCCTGCAACTGGTCATCCGGGACGACGCGGCTGACCATGCCGATGCGCAGAGCCTCCTGAGCATCGATGATGTCGCCCGTATAGACGAGTTCGTGGGCCTTTTCCCAGCCGACGAGCATGGGCAGCATGAGCAGTCCTCCCGCTTCCGGGATGAGACCGCGCTTGATGAAGACTTCGCCAAGGCGGGCGCTTTCCCCGGCGATCCGGATGTCGCACTGGAGCGCGATGTCGCAGCCGTAGCCCACCGCGACGCCGTTGATCGACGCGATGGTGGGCTTGGGATACACGACAAGGCGGTCGAGGCCGACAGGCTCGTGACGGCGGAGCGCCTCAGCTTCGCCGACGACGTTGTCGTGGTGGTCTTCGCCGCTTTCCTGGCGGCGCAGGAAGATCTCCTTCACGTCGTCCCCGGCCGAGAACGCGCGGCCGGTGCCGGTGAGGACGACCACGCGCACCTCATCGTCTTCGGCGAAGCGGTCGAGCGTGTGGTTGATCTCGCCCCACGTCTGGATAGTCCCCGCGTTCATGGCGTGGGGCCTGTTGATCTGGATCGTGCCGATGCGGTCTTCAACGGAAACTATTATGTCTTGTAATTCCACAGGTTCCATCCTTTCCAATCAGGCCATTTCCGGGCGTTCGGCGGTGACCCCGTCGGCGTAGAGGCGTGCGACCTCGTCGTCGTTGAGGCCGAGCAGTTCCTGAAAAACGTAGCGGTTGTGTTCGCCGAACAGCGGCGCGTGCTCATCGGGCGCGGTCGACCGTTCGCGGATGTGCAGCGGCACGCGGGAGTAGGGAAGCGAGCGATAGAGCGGATGGGGCACTTCCTCGTAGAGCCGGAGCACTTCGGTCTGCTCATGGGACATCATCTCGCGCGGGCTGAGGACCGGTGCGGCGGCAATGCCCCGGGCCTGGAGTTCGCGGGCCGCCTCGAAGCGGCTGCGACTCGCCGCCCACCGCGCGACCGCATCGCGCGCCTGAGCCGAATCCCGGTTTTCAACGAGGGCAGGCGCTCCCACGCATTCAGCGAGGGCTGCCCATTGCGACTCCTGCTCTATCGTCAACACAACCCACTCGTCCTCACCCTTGCAGGAAAAAGCGTCCTGAAAGACATAGACCATGCTATCGCGGTTGCCGTCAGGAGAGGGATCCTTGCCTTCGACCTGCGCACGGATGAGGAGGTCGGGCAGCATGCTCGTGAGCGCCTCGTGCTGGGAGAGTTCGACGTGGGCGCCGGCCCCATTGACCCGCCGGGCGCGCAACGCCGCGAGGCTGGCGATCGCCCCGTAGACCGCGGCCACCGGGTCGCCGTAGGGAACGGCCGAGCGGATGGGCGGGGTGCCGTCGCCATAGCCGGTGACGCTGCTGAGGCCGCTGAAGCCTTCGACCGTGATGCCGTAGGCGAGGTAGTTGCGATACGGTCCTGAGTCACCGAAGCCGGGCATGGAGATGGTGATGAGCTTCGGAGCCGCAGCCTTGAGCGTCTGCTGGTCCAGTCCCAGTTGCTCGCGGACGCGCGGGGTGTTGTTCTCGAGAAAGATGTCGGACCTGGCCAGCAGCTGGAGGAAAAGTTCCTTGCCGCGCGGGTTCGCCAGGTCGATGACGCAACTCTTCTTGTTGCGGCTGAACTTCTGGTAGTGGGCGCCCCGTTCCCAGGGCGTCTCGCCGGGGTCGTTGTCGAGGTAGACGGAGAAGCGGACGAGGTCGGGGCGGCGGGGCGCCTCGATCTTGATGACCTCGGCCCCGAGGTCGGCGAGCATGCGCGCGGCGTAGGGGCCGGCCCAGGCGTTGCCGAGTTCAATGAGCCTGATCCCCTCTAGCATCCCCGTCCTCACCGCTTCGCCTCCAGGGAGACCGACGATGGCGCGGTCGCCCAGTCCGAGCGAAACGGGGCGCCCGGCACGGTGAGGGCGCGGGCCGTCGACTGGAAGGACTCGAAGAAGTCGCGCTCGCGGAGGTGGGCGTCGTGCAGGACGTCGCTGGCGGTGAGCACGGGGCCGCAGGGGATGAAGAGTTGCTGGCAGGACTGCACGATGTCGGCCGACGTTCGCGCGAGCAGCCAGGGCTTCAGCACCTCGTCGATCATGTCGGCGTTGGCGAGCCGGCTCATCGTGAGTTCGATGTTTTCGCCCCATTCGGGCTTGCCGATGAGCAGGGAAAGACTCTGCCAGTGCCGGGGAGTGCCGACCGCGAGCGAAACAAAGCCATCGGCGCACTCGAAGATGGTGAAGGGATGGCCGACTTCGTGCCGGCGCCTGCGGCGCCAATCGTCGCCCTGGTGGGTCCAGGCGATGTCGGCCCGCTCCTGGAAGGCGACGACGGATTCGAACAGAGATGTCTCGACACGGGAGCGGCCGCCGCCCGCTTCGAGTTTCACCAGGCCGGCGAGCGCGCCGA
>DATBWD010000314.1:0-4593 GCA_036515015.1 Tepidiformaceae bacterium | reverse complement strand
TGCACTTCGGATGGGAACGCCCACGCGAATTTCGCGCATCGCCGACGGTCGGCCACTATGAATGCGCCGACGAAAAGTGGGTCATGATCGTCGCGCTCGATCAGAAGTTCTGGCCGAGGGTTGCCCGTGCGCTCGGCCTGGGCCACCTGGTCGACGACCCACGCTTTGCCCGCGGGTATCCCCGCTGGGCGAACCGGGAAGAATTGCAGGCGCTGTTCGTCGATGCCTTCCGGTCGCAGCCGGCTGAATACTGGCTGGACCAGCTTCGGAAGGAAGACGTGCCAACCGCAATCGTGCAGGACTACTCGGCAGTTGCGAACGACGAGCAGGCTGCAATCAACGGCTACATCGTCGAGCAGGACCACCCGAAGTTCGGCAGGCAAAAGGTGGTTGGCCTGCATGTCGTCCTCAGTGAGACGCCGGGCGAACTGGGCGCACCCGCCCCGATGCTCGGGGAGCACACCCGCGAGGTACTCGGCGGACTCGGGCTGGATGCCGCCGAACTCGAGCGGCTGGCCGGCAAGGGCGTGATAAACAGCGAGGTAACGCCGGGCTAGCTCAGGGGTCGAAGTCGCCGTTGGCGGGCCCGCGTGCGCCGGCGAAGCGGAAGCCGAGCACCGCCAGCGCAGCTCTCAGCGCCTCGGCTTCCCCGTCCTCGACGGTGTGCTGCAGGATCCGCGTCGCGGATGCATCGAGCACATCGAGGGCTGCCGGCGTGTTGAAGTCGTCGTCGAGCGCCTCGATGAACTCGGGCGCTACGGGCCCTTCGAACGGGTGTGCCCCGTCGGCCGCCGCGATCGCAGCCTTGAGTCGATAGCACCGGTCCTCGACGGACGGAAGCGCGCTGTTCGTGTAATCCGCATCCTCCCGGTAGTGGTTCGAGAGGAGGTAGAGCCGCAACTGGTCAGGGTCGTAGATCCGCATCAGGTCGCGCGCGAGGACGAGGTTTCCGAGCGACTTGCTCATTTTCACGCCATCGAGCTTGAGCATGCCGTTATGTAGCCACCACCCGCAAAACGGCACCTGCCCGCTCGCGCACTCGGCCTGGGCGATTTCGTTCTCGTGGTGAGGGAACATCAGGTCGCGGCCGCCGCCGTGAATGTCGATTTGGTCGCCAAGAATGGCGGTCGACATGGCGGTGCACTCGATGCTCCAGCCCGGGCGCCCTGGCCCCCAGGGGCTATCCCAGGTCGGCTCGCCAGGCTCGGTTCGCTGCCAGAGCAGGAAGTCCAGCGGCCCTCGCTTCTTGTGCTCACGCTTGGATTCGGGATTCTCGAGCTTTGCCAGTTCGGAGTTCGTGACGCCATTCAAGCGCCCGTAGCCTTCGAAATGCTCGACCTCGAAGAAGACGTCGCCATCGACCTCATAGGCGGAGCCGCGATCGATTATCCGGCGCGTTGTTTCGATGATCTCAGGGATGAAGTCGGTTGCGAACGGGTATGCAGACGGCCGCAGGACGTTCAGGCGATCGAGGTCATCGCGGAGGATGGCCAGGTTCTCGTCGCGAATCTCCGCGATGGGCCGTCCCCCCTCACGCTTGGAGACCATGATCATGTCATCATCGATGTCGGTCACGTTCTGTACGTAGCGGACATCGTTTCCGAGCCAGGCAAGGTATCGCCGCAGCGCATCGAACTGGACGTAGGAGAACGCGTGGCCCAGGTGCGTAACGTCGTAGGGGGTGACCCCGCAGACATACATGCGGACCTGGCCTGGGACGACGGGACGAAACTCCCGCGCTTCGCGGCCGAGTGACGAATAGAGGCGCAGTGGCAACCGTCTCCCCCACAGTGAGTCGAACCAGCGTAGCAGACCCGCTTCAGGGATCGCACACCCGAGGGTGGTCGAAGGGGCGGCGCGGCCGATTTTAACCAGTAACAGCGGGTTAAGCCGGCCGAACCGAACTTGGGGCGGTGCGGTTGGCGATAAAGAAAGGCTGCGGTAGGGTGGCAAGCAGTTCGCCCTCCGCGGCCAGGGATGGTTTATGCGTGTTCTTCACCGCCGGCTGACGCTGGCCGGCGCCGTCGTCGCTCTGCTCATGGTCGTGGGTGTGGGGACGGCACTACCCGAGGCACAAGCCTCAAATCGTGAGAGCCCGATCGTCCAGGTGGCCCTTCCCTATAACGGCACGTACCAGGGGGAGTGCTGGATATGGGTCAAGAAGGTCGTCCTGGAGGCCACAGGCAGGCAGATGGGCTACGACTACCGCGAGGGCTTCTTCGAAGCCGGGGCGGTAGAGGTTTCGGCCGAAGACGCCCGCCCGGGCGACATTATCCAGCTCATTAGCGATGCCTACACCAGCCCGTGGGCAGATTACCCCGGCATGCATACGGCGATCGTCCTCGAGAACCATGGCCAGGGGCGATTTACGGTGATCGACTCGAACTCTCGGTGGGATGGGGTGGTCCGGATTCGCAGCAACTTCCTCCCGGCCGCGGCCGCCGCGCGCCACGGGATCCAGTACCACATTTACCGGATAGACCCGGAGGCCGAACAAGCCGCGCAGCAGTTTGTCGAAATCGACGAGTGGTGGCTCGACCCGGTCGATACCGGCGACGTCGTCCGGATCACGTCGGAGGAAGGGTGCGTCAGCCTGCGAGCGTCGTCCGGACCTGGTTCCGACGTCCAGGCCTGCCTCCCGGACGGTCTGCTGGTTTTGGTCACCGGGCAGCCCGTGAAGGGAGCAGGCCGCACCTGGCTCCCCGTTGAGGTCGGACCACTGCGCGGCTGGGTTTCATGGTCGAGGGTGACGCCGCAACCGGGTGGCACAACGGTGGCAATGAGCGAGTTCATGAAGCTGTTCTGGGTCGTCCCGCGGGCAGCGCTCGGCAGATAGGCGCCTGCTCCCCGGTCTCGCATGACGAATTGTCGGGCCGGGAACGGCTGACTGCAGGCAGGGCGGCAGGTAGTCTGGTTCTACCGATGCCCTTCCTTGGCGAGTACCGCGAGCGTGTATGACACGGCGAGCCAGAACGGCGCGCGCCCCGGCCTTCGCCCAGGCCAGGCGGAAGCCCTCGCCCGGTGGGCCGAGGCGCTTCGCACCGGTTCCCGGTCCGAACTTGTGGTGGTCCCGGTCGGTTATGGCAAGACGGTCATCGGCGTGGGTTCCTTTGAAGTTGCAGCCAGCCTCGCCGGCGCCGATACCTGCCTCTACCTGACCCCGACGGACGTCCTCCGAACGCAGGTCTACACGGGGGTAGAGCGAGCCCTCCAGGTTATCGGTAGCGCACGACCCATCCGAAAGATCCTTGCCGAGAACGCGACTGCAGAGCGAATCGCTGCGACACGGGCGAACTTCGTGGTCGCCAGCTACCAGCAGGTAGTGGCTGCTCCCGCCATGTACGCACGGCTCTGCAGGAGCAGGCGTGTGCACCTTGTCTGCGACGAGGCCCACCACCTCGGCGATCGCGGCCGCTGGGCCGAGGCGCTGCGCAAGCTCTCACCGGTGAGCACGCTCCTCCTCTCCGCGACTCCGGTACGGCTCGACCGTGACGCGTTGGCCGGCGTCCGCTACGTCCCCTCCGATGACGGAGGGCTTGTGGTGAGCCCCCTCGTCCATGTCTCGATGAGGCAGGCATGGAAGGAACGGAGGATCCTCAAGCACCTCAACATGCAGATGAAGGACTACGCCGTCGAGCTTCGAAACGCGGAGGGCGACGTCTATGAGTTCACGGCGTCGGAAATGGCGGAATTGCCCGACTTCGACCAGCGGTGCGTCCGTGAGCAACTGCGCTGGAACGAGGACTACGTGCAGCCCCTTGTCCGAGAGTTCGCACTGACGCTGCAGGCGAAGATGGCGGCGGCCTCCGGGCAGCATCAGGGCCTCGTTTTCGCCGCGACAACGGAGCATGCCAACCACCTGCTGCGGGTATTCGGAAGATGGCATCCCGCGCTGCGCTGCGTTGCCGTCCACAGCGGCGACATCAGCGACAGCGACAACGAACGCAGGCTAAAGGACTTTCACGCCGGCAAGTACGACGTCCTCATCCAGGTGAAAAAGGCGAGCGAGGGCTTCGACGCGCCGACCGTGAGCGTCCTCCTCAAACTCGACGCGGTGTTCAGCCGGGAACCGGTCATCCAGCAACTGGGGCGTGGCCTCAGGTACAACTCGCGCCTGCCGGAAGCCCAGAATCTGCTCAACGTCTTCATCGGCCGGGACCCACGGCTCGCGGCCATCATCGAGCACCTCGAACGAGAACTGCCCCCACCGCCCGTTGCTGCTGACGGGTCCCACGATGCGATCGGCGAGTTCCGAGAGGACCAGGCTGAACCCGACGAGGATTCGGATGGGCGCGCGGTTCCCGAGATCGTCGACGTGGTCGAAGCCGGAGACGCCTACCTCGACCACACTGGACGCTTCGTCGAAGGCCAACAGTTGACCATGTTCGGCGTCCCCCCGCCGCCTTTGGCGGTGAAGCCGGCGCCGGGCGCTCCCACAGTCGAGGTCGTGGACCTGGCCGGCGAAATACAGGAGGCTATCGCCTACTGCCGCGGATGGACCAATCGCGCCGCGCGTGAGCGGGCGAAGCGGTACGGGCCCGCTGAGAATCACCACGCCGCGCTGAACCACGCTTACGGCCGGGATACCGGGCT
>DATBWD010000313.1:0-16641 GCA_036515015.1 Tepidiformaceae bacterium | reverse complement strand
ACCAGCGTGACCTCGCCCGGGAGCCGCCCGGCCCGTTCACAGGCGCGCGCAATGCGCTGCCTGACGCCCTCTACCCGGCTCGCCAGGGCATCCACCGGCGCCCGGGAAGTCACGAGAGGTCCGGCGGGTGCTTCGCTTCCCACACCCCGCGGACGACCAGCGCGGCCACAATGACGAGGATCGCGCCGAGCCCCGCGAGCGGATGGATGGTGAACAGCCAGATGACCGCGATCAGGGCTGCGAACACACCCATCAGCAACGCCAGCGGGATGGCGAGCACCGAAAACGCGGCCCAGATGATCGTGATCGTTTCCCGAAGCGTCGCCGGCTTGTCGTCGTCCGGCGGAGGGTCGCCGGAGTTGTAGTAGAAGCCCATGGCTATAGCCTACAGCGATTCGTGAGGTGTGGCTCCACGAGAAAGGGGGCACTCCCGTGCCCCCTTCTGCCTACGCGTTGCGTCGTGTCAGCCGCACTTGTTGTATCCGCAGTTGCGGCACATGAGACAGCCTTCACCGTAGTAGAGCACCGCCCCGCAGTCGGGGCAGCCGACTCCGCTGGCTACCGAATCCGGATGCTTCGCCATGTACTGGTCGACGCTTGTTGATGGCGCGACCTCCTCGGCGGGAATGAGCGTGGGCTGCACGACCGCATTCGAGCCATCGAACTTCAGCTCCAGCCAGCGGAAGACATAATCGACGATGCTCGTTGCAATCGGGATTTGCCTGTTGCTTGTTGGACCGCTTGGCTCGAACCGCGTGTTCTTCAGCTTGCTTGCCAGTTCGCTCAGCGGCACGCCGTACTGCAGCGAATAGCTCGTGAGCATGGCCACGGTGTCCATCAGGCCGCTGACGGTCGACCCCTGCTTGTTGACGTTGATGAACACCTCGCCGGGGGTCCCGTCGTCGAACAGGCCGACCGTCATGTAGCCTTCCTGCTCGCCCACCCGGAACTTGTGGGTGATGGCCTGGCGCTCGTCGGGAAGCTTCCGCCGGATCGGCCCGCCGTGCTTTCGCAGCAGCGCCTCCGCCTCCTCGATCGCCGACTTCGCGTCCGTTGGCGCTTCCTTGGTCTCCTTGTGGTAGAGCACCTGCTCGTTCCGGGAACCGTCCCGGTAGTACGAAATCGACTTCAGACCCTCGTCATAGGCCAGCATGTACAGCCGCTTCACGTCCTCGACGGTGTGGTCGGCCGGCGCGTTTGCAGTCTTGGAGATCGATGAGTCGTTGTAGCGCTGCGCCGCGGCCTGCACGTGGACGTGCCCCTCGGGCGTGACGTCGTTCGAGCAGACGAGCCACTCGGGCCTCTCCGGGCTTGAGTACATGTCCGCCCACGACGACGTGACGCTGTATTCGCCGGTGCGATCGCTTCGCAGGTAGTCGAAGTCGAAGTACGGCTCGATGCCGCTATTCACGCCCGCCAGGAGCGATGTGGTGCCCGTTGGCGCCTGTGTGAGCAGGTAGCAGTTGCGGATCCCGTGTTCCGCGATGCCCCGCCGGATGTCCTCCGGGAGCCTCTTGATGAACGGTTGCTCCAGGTAGTCCGGCCGGTACTCGGGGAACGGCCCCCGTTCCTCCGCCAGCTCGACGCTTGCCCGGTACGACTCGTCACGAAGCGTCCGGAAGATATCTTCCGTGAACTCGATGGATTCCTCGGACCCGTAGCGGATCTTCAGCTTCAGCATGCAGTCCGCCAGGCCCATCACACCGATCCCCATGCGCCGTATCCGCTGCTGGCTGTCGCGGCACTCGTCGATCGGGTAGTGGCTCAGATCGACGACGTTGTCGTTGAACCGCACGGCCGCCGGGATCTGGCGCCGGAACTCGTCGAAGTCGAAGCTCCATTCGCCATTCGGCTGCTGCCGCATGAACGCGTCGAGGTTGAACGAGCCGAGCAAGCACGCCCCGTAGGCACCGAGGGGCTGCTCCCCGCAGGGGTTGGTCGAAATCAGCGTCTCGAAGTAGCCGGAGTTTGCTTCCTTGTTCGCTCGTTCCATGAAGTAGATGCCGGGCTCGGCACTCCGCCAGGCCGCCTCGCAAATCTCATCCCAGATCTGGCGCGCCTTCACCGTCCGGTACACCTTGCCGCCGAACGTCAGGTCCCAATCGCTGTCCGCCTTCACCGCTTCCATGAACGCGTCACTGATGCAGACCGAGACGTTGCACCCCTCGAGCACGCCCGGGGTCTCCTTGGCGTGAATGAACTCGAAGACATCCGGGTGGTCGCAGTCGAGCATGATCATGGCCGCGCCCCGGCGCGAACCGCCCTGGATGATGACCGACTTCGAAATGAACGCGAACGGTTGCGCCCAGTTCACCGGCCCCGAACTGGTTCCATTGACGCCCTTCACCGCGTCGCCGCGCGGCCGCAGCGACGACATGTTGATGCCCACGCCGCCACCCTTGCTCTGGATCTCCACCCACTGCCGCAGCGAGTCCATGATCCCGTCCCGGCTGTCAGTGGGGCTTGGCAACACGTAGCAGTTCTGGGCTGTCACGCCCGCGCCAGTGCCCATCGACGCCATGATCCGCCCGCCCGGGATGTACTGGAATCCCCTCAGCAGATCGTAGAATCGCGCGCCCCATGTTTCGCGGTCGGTCTGCGGGTGGTCCGCTACCGCGTCGGCGACGCGCCGCCAGGCCTCGTGGGGGAACTGTTCACCATCGAACGCGTACCGATCGCGAAAAATCTTCAACTGGATCTGGCTGTAGGTTTCGGGCATGTCGGCCGCATCCTGGCGCTCGAATAGCTGGGTCAAAGCAGTCCTCCCTTGATGATACTCAGACGTGGCAGCGTCCGATGGGTTGGTGTATCGGACCGGTGGCCGCCTCGCATCGCGGAAAGACCCCGGTCTCTAGTTTAGAACGAACGTTCTTACCTGTATATGGTCATGGGCGCCTGCCCGCCGGTTCTGATTGCTTGAGTTCATCCGAACGGCGGAGCACCGGCCCCGAAGCTCCCCGGGCAATGACGAGGCCCCGCCCCGCGGCAGCGATGGCAATATCCTGGAATTGGTTCGCGAGGGTCTCGGCCGCGGCCGCCGGCCCCGCCCCGCGGACGAGGCTGACCAGTTGGTGGGGCCGATAGTCCCGGAGGGTCAGCAGATACGCCTTTTCCGAAAACACCAGCCCAAGGACATCCGCTTCCCCATCGGGTGTGCTCCGGATTGCGCCCTCGCACTGCATGCCGTGCAGTTCCCAGATCCTCATGGTCCCTCCCCCTTAGCGCAGTGCCCCGGCGACGTGCCGGCTTTCGATTTCCTGTAGCAACCGGGGCGCCACCACTTCGGGCTCCTGCACCTCGGTGGGAAGCGGCAACTGGAGCGACCGCTCTCGTGACGCGTCCTCTCGTTCCTCTTCCAGCGCCAGCAGCGCCTCCTTCAGCGACGAGAGGTCGGCAAAACTGCGGTACACGGACGCGAAGCGGATGTAGGCGATATGGTCCAGCGCCCGGAGGGCATCCATCGCTAATTCGCCGATGTCCTCCGACGAAACCTCCTGCCGCCCGTCCGCCGAGATGCGTCCCTCGATGTCGGCCACGACGGCCTCGAGTTGCTGGACGGAGATCTTCCGCTTCTCGCAGGCCCTTCTCAGACCCTGCAGAAGCTTCTCGCGGTTGAAGTCCTCCCGCCGGCCGTCCTTCTTGACGATCTGCACGGCCGACAACTGCGTCGTCTCCAGTGTGGTGAACCGTTCACCGCAGGCGATACACTGTCGCCGCCTGCGGATGCCGTCATCTGTCGACCGGCTATCGGTTACCTTTGAGTCCCTGAAGTGGCAATACGGACACCGCACTCGTGCTAACTCCTAACCGGTGTATGCGCCTGAGCATTTTCCGGCGAAGGGCAATGTAAACCCCAAGATGTAGGGGTGTCAACACAAAACATCCACAAGATGTGGGATTCGGGGCTATTTGGTCGAGTCCGACAGATGGTGCCCGGGGCGGCCCCGATAGAAGTCGCACGACGCGGTATCGCGCCACGGGGACAGGATGCCGCTGCCGGGATGCAGGCACTCCCCGCGGCCGCTGTCGTCCTTCTCGATGTACTCGTGGCAGGAGCCACACGCCGCCAGAAGCGCGCCGTTCGCGTCGCGCCGCAGCATGCTGAACAAAAGCGCGAGTTCTTCGTTCCTGGCGCTGGGGTAGGTATCCCACCCCGTAACGAGGAATCCCTTGTCCCTCCGCTGCTCCGCCTGCCTCTCCCTCTTCCGCCTCCGCTGACGACCCATTGCTCGGGGAGGTTACCGCCGCTTCACTCTCCGGGAAAGCCCGGGGAAAGGGCGGCGTCCAGCGTTCACTGGCGTTTCGTCGCTACGGAGATCTGTGAGGCTCCAGCAGGGCCGAGGCAACGGGCCCTCAGATGGCTGCCGCACCCGTCTGCCCGGTCGTGGTCCGGCGCCGGTCCTTGAACTTCGCCTTCAGGTAGTCGCGGTTCATGAGGGCGATGAAGTCGAGGCTGACGCCCTTCGGGCAGACCGCCTCGCACTCGCCGTGGTTGGTGCAACTCCCGAAGTACATCTCCATCTCGTCGACCATCGCCGTGACGCGGCTCCAGCGTTCCGGCTCCCCCTGGGGAAGCAGGTTCAGGTGCGCCACCTTGGCCGACGTGAACAACTGCCCGGCCCCGTTGGGGCAGGCGGCGATGCAGGCGCCACAGCCGATACAGGCCGCCGCGTCCATCGCGATGTCGGCGATCGCCTTGGGCACAGGGATCGCGTTCGCCTCCTGGGCGCTCCCCGTGGGGGCGGTGATGTAACCGCCGGCCTCGATGATCCGGTCGAGGGCACTGCGGTCGACCACGAGGTCCTTGATTACCGGGAACGCCGCTGCGCGGAACGGCTCGATGACGATCGTGTCGCCCGACTTGTAGTTGCGCATGTGCACCTGGCACGTCGTTGTGAGCGCCAGTGGGCCATGGGGACGGCCATTAATCATCATCCCGCAAGACCCGCAAATGCCCTCGCGGCAATCATGGTCGAAGGCGATCGGTTCCCGGTCCTCCGTGATAAGCCGCTCGTTTAGGACGTCCAGCATCTCGAGCAACGACATATCTTCGTTGACGTCGTTGACCTCGTGCGTTTCGAACTCGCCCGGGTCGTCCGGCCCCTTCTGGCGCCAGACTTTGAGCGTGAGGGAAAGACTATTCACTTGTAGCTCCTCTGTGCGAGGTGGACGTTTTCGAAGACGAGGTCTTCCTTGTGACAGGCTGGCTCCTGGCCCTCGCCTCGCCACTCCCATGCCGCCACATATGCGAAATTGACATCGTCGCGGAGTGCCTCGCCCTCCGGCGTCTGGTATTCGTCGCGGAAGTGCCCGCCGCACGACTCCTCCCGGTGAAGCGCATCGCGACAGATGAGTTCGGAAAGCTCGAAGAAGTCGGCCACGCGGCCCGCTTTCTCCAGTGACTGGTTCAGCGATTCGCCATCGCCCAGCACTTTGACATCGGACCAGAACTCTTCTCGCAGGGTTGCGATTTCGCCGATGGCCTTCGAAAGCCCGTCGGCGTTGCGCGCCATGCCGCAGTTGTCCCAGAGGACTTTTCCGAGGCGCCGGTGCAACGCATCCACCGTCTGGGCGCCATTCGTCGTCAGCAGCCGGTTGATTCGTTCGCGAACCTCCGTTTCAGCCTCGATGAACGGCGGCGCGTTGGTAGGCACAGGCGGTGTATTGAGCAGGTTCGCAAGGTCGCCGCTGATGGTCGCGGGCAAGACGAAGTAGCCGTCTGCAAGGCCCTGCATCAGTGCGCTCGCGCCGAGCCGGTTCGCCCCATGGTCGGAGAAGTTGGCCTCGCCAATGACGAACAGGCCCGGGATGTTGCTCATCAGGTTGTAGTCCACCCAGAGCCCGCCCATGACGTAGTGGACGGCCGGGTAGATGCGCATCGGGACCTTGTAGGGGTCCTCCCCCGCAATCCGCTCGTACATCTCGAAGAGGTTCCCGTAGCGCTCCTCGATGGTGCGCTGGCCCAATCGTGCGATGGAGTCGGAAAAGTCGAGGTAGACGCCGTTCTTCAGCGGCCCCACTCCCTTGCCGCTATCGACTTCGCGCTTCGCGGCCCGGGAAGCGACGTCACGCGGCACAAGGTTCCCGAACGATGGGTACCGCCGCTCGAGGTAGTAATCGCGCTCCGCGACCGGTATGTCGGCCGGTGCGCGTGCGTCGTCGGGGTTGGCAGGCACCCAGATGCGGCCGTCGTTGCGCAACGATTCCGACATGAGCGTCAGCTTGGACTGGTAGTCCCCGCTCGCGGGGATGCAGGTCGGGTGGATCTGCGTGAAGCACGGGTTCGCGAACAACGCACCCTTCCGGTGCGCCCGCCACGTTGCCGTCACGTTCGAGCCCTTCGCGTTCGTCGAAAGGTAGTAGGCGTTGCCATAGCCGCCGGTCGCCAGGACCACCGCATGGGCAGAGTGCGACGTGATCTCGCCGCTTACCAGGTCTCGCACCACGATGCCGCAGGCTCGTCCCTCGTTGAGGACCAGTTCGAGCATTTCCGTGCGCGGGTAGAGCGCGACGCTGCCGAGTTCCACCTGGTGCATCAGCGCCTGGTAGGCGCCGAGCAGCAACTGCTGGCCCGTCTGTCCCCGTGCGTAGAAGGTCCGCGATACCTGCGCGCCACCGAACGACCGGTTATCCAGCAGCCCGCCGTACTCCCGTGCGAACGGGACGCCCTGTGCGACACACTGGTCGATGATCTCGGTGCTGATCTGGGCAAGGCGGTAGACGTTGGCCTCACGTGCGCGGTAGTCCCCGCCCTTAATCGTGTCGTAGAAAAGGCGGCGGATGCTGTCGCCGTCGTTCTTGTAGTTCTTCGCGGCGTTGATGCCGCCCTGGGCCGCGATGCTGTGCGCCCGGCGAGGGCTGTCCTGGAAGCAGAAGACCTTGACGTTGTAGCCCATCTCGCCGAGCGTCGCGGCCGCCGCGCCACCCGCCAGGCCTGTCCCGACGACGATGATGTCGAACTTGCGCCGGTTCTGAGGCGCCACCAGTTTGGTGTCGAACCGGTGGTTGTCCCACTTGTCCTCGAGTGGACCGGCGGGAATGTGCGAATCCAGGCTTGGACGGATTTCCGTTGTCATGCTTGCCCCCTCAGTCCACGATCCCGGTGAGCACCGCTACTGGGAACGACACGTTCCCCAGGACGATGATCGCGGCGAAGCCGGCGGCGAAACCCCTGCGCCACGGGTTGAAGCGCGGATTGTTCCAACCCAGCGACTGGAACATGCTCCAGGCCCCGTGGAAGATGTGGAGCCCGAGGAGCAGGTTCGCCACGATATACACGATTGCCACCGGCCATCGTTCGAAGCTTGCGACGACGTTTTGGTACGGCTGACCGCCGACGAAGTCCGGATTCGTCGTCCCCCAGGTCAGGTCGAGAAGGTGGAAGACGATGAAGAGCCCGACGATCACTCCGCTCCAGCGCATCGTCCGGGACGCATAGTTCGCGGCCCAGTAGTCGCGCTTGGATTCGTAACCCTTTGGCCTCGCCCGCCGGTTCAACCTGGTGAGGGCAAAGGCCGCATGGATATGGAACACGAACGCGAGGATCAGGACCGACCGCATGATCCACAACGCAGCCTTGTGCGGCAGCGCCGGTTCGCCGATGGTTCGCAGCCATTCGCCGTACGCGTTCAGGTGCTCGGCGCCGGTGTAGATCTTCAGGTTGCCCAGCATGTGGGCGAGAACGTACCCCAGCAGGATGATCCCCGTTACGGCCATCACGGCCTTCTTGCCGACCGCGGAGTCGTAAAACTCCAGCAGCCAGAGCCGGCGGCGCGGCTTCGGCCGGACAGTAGGAGTGGGCGTGGTCGCGCCACGCTTTGGCGGGGACCCTGTGAGCATCCTGCCCCCCTGTAACTTTCTTCGATGAAGGTGGTGGGAGTCCTGTGAACCCTAGAGAATCCTACGCCCGCCCCCGGATTGGCATCAATCGCGCGTCATATATTACTGCTATAGATCATGCCCGGTTCTATCGATAGCAACGTGCCCACCGCAGCACGCCGATGATCGTCTTGGCGTCCTCTATCTCGCCCGAATCGATCGCCGCCAGCGCCTCGTCCACCGTCAGCCGCACCACCTCGATGTCCTCGTCCTCATCGCTGTCCAGGGACGCCGGGATGAGGTCTTTGCAAACGAAGAAGTGGATGTATTCGGTGGTGTAGCTGCTCGCCACGTAGAAGCCGCCGAACGGCTCCACGACTCCCGGCTTGAGTGCGACCTCTTCCTGTAGTTCGCGAATCGCGCAGGCGATGACGTCCTCGCCTTCCTCCAGGCCGCCTGCCGGCAATTCAAGCATTCGGCGCCGCGCCCCGTGCCGGTACTGCGTCACCATCAGGAGCCGCCCGTCGTCCTCGAACGCCAGCATTGCCACCGCGCCGGGATGGATCACCATCTCGCGCCTGGCGACAATCCCGCCCGCCATTTCGAGTTCATCGACCTGCAGGTCGAACAGCCGGCCGCTATACACCGGTGTGGAGGAAACGAGCTTCGGCAGGCTGGGTTCGGTCACGCTTCGCCTCAAGGTGGGGTGACCTCGATCCTACATGCGTTTCGCCCCAGCGCCGACCAGGATCAGATTGGCAGTCCCGGCAGGTCAGTGCCTTCCGCCAGGTCGAGCGCCCGCTGGAGGTCCTCCGGGCGATAGCCCTCGACGACCCGGCCGTCGATCGTGGTGAGCGGCGGCAGCCTCCCACCGAGTTCGAGGAACTCGGCTGTGGCCTGCGCGCTGCGACCAACACGCTTCAGCTCGTACTGCACGCCTCGCTCGTCAAGAAACTTCTTGACCATCCTGCATGCGCTTCAACGTTCGTGGCTGTAGAGCACGACATCCATCGTTCGATTGTGTCACGCCTGCCACACCAACGAAGAAGCCCCGGCTGACCGGGGCTCTTCCTAAGCTGGATGGGCTGACGACGTTAGTCGAGATAGTCCTTGAGTTTCCGGCTCCGGCTCGGGTGGCGCAGCTTTCGAAGCGCCTTCGCCTCTATCTGGCGAATTCGCTCACGCGTTACACCGAATTCGCGCCCGACTTCTTCGAGTGTGCGGCTGCGGCCGTCTTCGAGGCCGAACCGAAGCTGCAGCACTCGCCGCTCGCGGCTCGTCAGGCTGGCGAGCACGTCCTCAACCTGTTCGCGAAGGAGTTGCTGGCTCGCTGCTTCCGCCGGCGCGAGGGCACTCGCGTCCTCGATGAAGTCGCCGAGATGACTGTCCTCTTCCTCGCCGATCGGGGTTTCGAGCGACACCGGCTCCTGCGAGACCTTCTGGATCTCGCGGATGCGTTCCGGCGTGTAGCCCGCGGCTGCCTCGGGCTTGCCCGATTCAGTCATGCCGCGCGCGATCTCCTCACTCGTCGGCTCGCGGCCATACTCCTGCACCAGCCGGCGGCTCACGCGCACCAGCTTGTTAATCGTCTCAACCATGTGGACCGGGATCCGGATGGTCCGGGCCTGGTCCGCGATGGCGCGCGTAATTGCCTGCCGGATCCACCACGTGGCGTACGTCGAGAACTTGAAGCCCTTGCGGTAGTCGAACTTCTCGACCGCCCGGATGAGGCCGATGTTCCCCTCCTGGATGAGGTCGAGCAGCGACATGCCGCGGCCGATGTACTTCTTCGCCACCGACACGACGAGGCGAAGGTTCGCTTCCGTCAGCCGCTTCTCGGCCTTGATGCCGTTGTGCTTCACGGTGTCGAAGTGGTAGCGAAGCTTGTCCTCGAGCGGGGCAATCTTCTCGACCAGGTCATCGACCGGGGGTACGAGCTCGTCCTCGCCGCCCGCTTCCTCGCCCATCTGGGCAACGAGGTCCGGCGTAAGGATGTGCGTGATGATCGACAGCTGGACGATGCCGCTGTCGACCTCCTCTTCTTCCTTCTTCAGCCTGGTGACGGCGTGCGCCCGGAAGTTGAGGTCCATCTCGCCGTCGATGAGTCCCCGGAACTGCGAGTCCGCAATCGTCTCGGAAAAGCTCATGTTCTTGAGCTTCGGACCTTCCGGGTTGCGCCAGCGCGGCGTGCGCGCGGGCACCGGGTTCCCGTTCTCGTCGACCTGCGGCGTCAACTTCGCCGCCAGCTTGTCGTAGTCGTCGATGAACGTCTTCGCCTGCTTGTAGATGGGAAGTAGCCCCGCCCACTGCTCCAGCAGCGAGACGGCAACCCTCGCCGCGGACGGCGGGTGGCCGAAGGTGGCGACATAGGCCTCCTCGATTGAGCGGAGGTGGTTCCCCTCCTCCATCTGCCGGGCGAGGTGCTTCTCGTCGTCGGCCGTCAGCAGGTACACCTTCCCGATCTCGCGGAGGTACATGCGGACCGGGTCATCGATGCCTTCCGACTCCTCGGTCAGAAGGGCGACGGAGTCGACTTCCTCTTCCTCCTCTTCCTCGTCGAGCGCAGCGTCTTCTTCATCAACGGCGTCGACGGCGACGTCGTCCTCGTCGGTCTCACTGTCCGCGAACTCGCCGCTCGCGAGACGACTGAGCACACTCCCGATCATCGCGTCGGCGCTTGAGGCGGGATTCTCAGCCAATGGGTCTTCACTCATGAATTACTACTCATCCTCTTGGGTCTTTTGGGGAAGCCGAAAGTGCCGGGGGAAATTTTGGGCAGACTGCTCCTTGTCCAGCATAGCAAGCATTCCGCAATAGCACAAGTGTTCCGAACACCAAAACCCAGGCGTAGCACCGGCATTCAGCACCGGACGTGGGTTAGTCCCCCAGCCGGTCCCGTTCGTTGCCAGGGGGATCCTAAGCGACCCGCGCCTCCCTGCGCAGGCGGCCCAGAGCTACCAGAGCGGGCTCGCACTTTCCCATTCCCCCACCTGCCCTGGGAAGGTCACCTGTCGTTCTCGCGCCGAGTCAGACTTCGCCCAGGTAGGACCGCCGGACATCGTCGTTTTTCGCGAGCTCGACCCCGGTGCCCTGCATCCTGATGACCCCCGACTCCAGCACATAGGCCCGGTCGGCAACTTCCAGCGCCATCGCCGCGTTCTGTTCGACCAGCAGGATGGTGGTTCCCTGTCCCCTGATGGTCTTGATTGTCTCGAAGATCGTCTCCACGAGGAGCGGTGATAGGCCCATCGAAGGCTCATCCATCAGCAGCAGCGACGGGCGGGCCATCATCGCACGGCCGATGGCAAGCATCTGTTGCTCACCGCCAGAAAGCGTCCCTCCGGACTGGTTCGCGCGTTCTTTCAGTCGCGGAAAGAGCGCGTACACCATGTCCATGTCGGCGCCCACCTCGCGGTCGCGTCGCTGGAAAGCGCCGAGTTGGAGGTTCTCCTGCACGGTCTGCCGGTGGAAGATTCCCCGGCCCTCCGGCACCTGCGATATCCCGAGCGAAACGATTCTGTGTGGTGGAAGTGTCGTGATCAGCCGGTCACGAAAACGGATTCTCCCCGCCCGCGGCCGGACGAGCCCCGAGATCGTCCGTAGCGTCGTGGACTTCCCGGCGCCGTTCGAGCCGATGAGCGTGACGATCTCACCCTCCTCGACCGTCATCTCGATCCCCTTGACCGCGGTGATTCCTCCGTAGCCGGCGACCAGCCCTTCGACGCTAAGGAGCGACATGGCCGTCCCCCGGGCTGCTGGCCCTCGTGCCGAGATAGGCTTCGATAACTCGCTGGTCGCGCTGCACCTCGGCAGGAGCCCCCTCGGCGATCTTCCGGCCGTAGTCCAGCACCGTTATCTGCTCGCATACCCCCATGACCACTCGCATCTGGTGCTCGATCAGGATGATCGTCGTCTCGAATTCGTCCCTGATCTTTCGGATCAGGTTGACCATCGAGCGACTCTCCTGCGGATTCATCCCCGCCGTTGGCTCGTCCAGGAGCAGCAGCCGCGGCCGAGTTGCCAGGGCCCGCGCAAGTTCCAGCCGCCGCTGGTCGCCATAGGGCAGGTTCCGCGCAATCACGTTTTCCCGGCCTCGGAGCCCAACCGCGTCCAGGAGCCCCATACTCCGGATCCCGGCCGACCGTTCTTCCTCTCTTACGCGAGGAGGGCGACCGACGGCCGCGGCAACCTCCACGACCCCGGTCCACGCCGCTCCCGGGATACTGGGGACTGCTCGCAGCATTCCTCCTAGCCTCGTCCGCGAAGGCTGGCGGAGCGTCGCTATCTCCTTGCCGCCGCTGGTCTGCGTGTGGCTCCCCACGAGAACGTTCTCAATCGCACTCATATTCGAAAACAGCCGGATGTTCTGGAACGTCCGCGAAACTCCCAGCGCGCTGACCTCGTGCGCCTTCAGCCCGTTGATCGCGCGTCCATCGAGCAGCAGTTCTCCGCTGGTGGCCCGGTAGAAGCCCGTGACACAGTTGAAGAAGGTGGTCTTGCCCGCGCCGTTGGGTCCTATGAGACCGTGAATCTGGCCGGGCGGCACTTGCATGGAAACGTCGTCAAGGGCAGCGAGGCCCTGGAATCGCATCCCCAGGTGGCGTGCCTCCAGCGATGCACTGGCCATCAGATGACCGCCCCGTCGTCGGCGATTTCTGCCTGGGGAGGATGTTCGAATTCCATCACCCGTCGCTGATTCGCGAACAGCCCCGAGGGCCGCAGCACCATCACCGCCACCAGGAGCAAGCCGAAGACAATGAACCGGTACAGCGCAAGCTTCTCGCCCCACTCTTTCGCCGGTGGGAGATCCCCAAGGTCCAGCGGCGTGATCGCGTTGAAGCCGTCAATCAAACCGTTAATGCTGTCGCGGAGCCAGCCGAAGTTCCCAAGGAAGTCCGCCGTCTCGCCGAACTGCAGCAGCTCGGGCACCCCGATCAGGATCAACGCCCCTGCGACGACGCCACGGGTGCTCCCCATGCCTCCAATGACGACCACTGCCAGCACGTTTATCGATACGAGCAGCGTGAACGACTGCGGCGCAATGAAGTTAATGAACGGAGCGTAGATGGCGCCCCCCGCCGCACCAACCGAGGCGCCAACGGCGAAAGCCAGCAGTTTGTACTTGGTCGTGTTGATGCCCATCGCCGCCGCGACATCTTCGTCCTCGCGGATGGCCTCCCAGGCGCGGCCGATCCGGGATTCGCGCAGCCGGTTTGTCACGAACCACACCACGAAGGCTGCCAGCACAATCACCACGAAGAATGACCGCACGCTGTCGACGGTCTGGACGCCGAGGTCAGGGCGGACCATCCCGAACAGGCCGGACGAGCCCCGTGTGACGTCGTTCATGTTGAGGATGAACAGCCGGACGATTTCGCCGAATCCCAGCGTGACGATGGCAAGGTAGTCACCCCGCAGGGGCAACACCGGCATGCCCAGCAAGATGCCCACGAGCGCGCCAAGAAAGATCGCCAGGGGCAACAGCAGCCAGTAGTTGAGCGTCCCGTCGATCGCGGGCGAAATGTCCGAGCCAAGAATGCCGACGGTGTACGCCCCGGTCGCGAAGAACGCTACATAACCAAGGTCGAGTAGCCCGGCCATCCCCACAACGACGTTCAACCCGATACCCAGGGTCACGTACAGGGCCACGAGGAAGAACATCCGCATCCAGACGTCATCGAAGAAGGGAATGACGAGCACCGAAAGCGCGGCAGCCAGCCAGACAAGGGGCCGCACGAGGGCCGGCAGGGAGTCCCACGTCCTGCCCTTGAAGCGGTCGATGCTTTCCCCGACCTGCTCTCGCCGGTCCAGGGCCTGCCAGATGCTCCGGCGGGGGTTCTCTTTCGCTTCAGGCACGCGTCGCCCCCGCCTGCCTGAAGATTCCCGTCGGCCGGAAGATGAGGATGAGCACGAGCAACGAGAAGGCGATGACATCCTGCCACTGGTTGGGAAGGTTCACGCCGGGCAATTCGTTAAGCAATTCGCGACCGAACGTCTCAGCCAGCCCGAGGATGTAGCCCCCCGCAACTGCCCCCGGGATGCTGCCGATGCCGCCAAGCACGGCTGCCGTGAACGCTTTGATCCCCGGCAGAAACCCCATGCTTCCACGGATCTGGCTCAGGAAAAGTCCCCAGAGCACACCGGCGAAACCGGCCATGATCGCGCCCAGCAGGAAGGTCGTCACGATCGCGCGGTTGACGTCGATCCCCATGAGCGCCGCATTTTCGCGGCTTTCGGCCACCGCCCGGATGCCACGTCCGGTGTGCGTCCGCTGGATGACCCAGTAGAGCACCGCCATGAAGGCCACGGACGCGCCCATCAGGAACAACTGGAGATAGCTCACCGACAGCGGCCCGATTTCGATGATTCCGCGCGGAAAGATGCGGGGATAGAACCGTGACTCGCCGTTGAGAAAGAAGTCGTCGACGAGGTGGCTAAGAAAGACGCTTACGCCGATGGCGCTGATGAGCGGCGCGAGGCGCGGAGCGTTCCGCAGCGGGCGATAGGCGAATCGCTCGATGATCACTGCCGTGGCGGCCGAGGCTGCGGCCGCCGTCAGGAGCGCGACCAATATCGCCAACGCGATCATCGGTCCGGAGATGTCGCCTCCGCCGAGGGCGAGGATTGTCCCGTACCCGGCGAACGACCCGATCATGAACACTTCACCGTGGGCGAAGTTGATGAGCTGCAGGACGCCGTAGACCATGGTGTAGCCGAGAGCGATCAGCGCGTAAATGCTGCCACGACTCAGCCCGTCAACAAGCTGGTTGAGCCAGAACTCAGTGCTCGCGATCAGGAACAACGGTGTCGTGCTGAACATCCTTCTAGCTCTGCGTCTCGATCAGAAAAAAATTGGGAGCGGCTCATTGTAGCCACTCCCAATCTGTTCCGACAGTGCGGGCAACTTCTACTCGGCTACCTGGACGTACTGCCCGTCTTTCACCTGGAAGATCCGGACAACTGCGCCCTTCCGGTCGCCGTTTTCACCGAACTGGACCTGCCCGGTGGCTCCACTGAAGTCGCTCTTCTTGATTTCCTCATTGAGCTCCTTCAGATCGATCACGAGCTTGCCACCCTCCACCTTGGCTACCTTCTCGATCGCCTTGATGATTGCGGTCATCGCATCGAAGGCTTCGCCGCCGAAGGTCGCGCCTTCGGCATCGCCGCCGAAGTGCTCCTTGTACTTCGCTGCGTAGGTTCCAAACTCCTCGCCCTGCGCGCCCGGGAGAGCGTGGTAGGAGCCTTCGGCCGCGGCGCCCGCGCCCTTGATCAGTTCGTCGTTCTTTACGCCGTCGCTTCCCATGAACGCGATGTCCTTGGTTGCGTCGTCGTTGCGAAGCTGCTGCAGGAACGGCGTCGCCTCAGCATAGAAGCCAGCGAAGTAGACGGCGTCCGCGTCCGCCTGCTTGATCGTCGAAATGATCGACATGAAGTCCGTGGTCTTCTTCTCGTAACCCTGGACGCCAACGATCTCGCCACCATCGTCCTTCCAGAACTTCTGGAATTGCTCCGAAAGGTCCGAGCCGTACTCATCCGTGTCATGCAGGACGAAGACCTTCTTGGCATCGAGTTCGTCCTTCATGAACTTCGCCTGTTCGCGCGCCTCGTCGGCGTTCAGTACCGGCACCCGGAAGAAGGTCACGTAAGGGCCTTCGGGCCGGGTCGGCTGGGTGAGGTCGCCCGCCGTCGCGGAAGGCGAAATGTGCGTGATCCCGGCCTTCTCATATGTTGCGAGGCTGGGCCGCGTGCCACCGGAGCAGATCGGACCGACCACGGCAACGACGTTGGCCTTCGTGAGGCGGTCGGCCGCCGCAGGCCCACCATCCGCGGTGCAAAGGTCGTCTTCCCGCACGACTTCGATCGCGAAGCCCTCGATTTCGACCCCACGGGCCCCAGCTTCGGCCGAATCCGCAATCGGCTCGCCAAGGCCCTTCACGTCGCCGGAAAGCGCGCTCGAAATGCCGATGCGGATCGGCTGTCCCGCATCGATCGTGACGGTCTTGAACCCTGCGAGTTCGTAGCCAGCATCGCTGAATCCGACGACAGAGCCGCCCTCGTCATCGTCGTCGCCGCCGCAGGCCACAGCGCCGGTCAGAGCGAGACCGAGCGCAACGGCCAGCAGTGGCCACCTGAAACCAAATCTTTTCATGAGTAGTCCCCTCCAAGTCTCTAATGCAGCACGAAATGAGTGCTGTAGTCCGCGGCATACTATGTTCTGTTTACCGTTCGGTCAACGTGATTTGAACAGTCCTCATGGTTTGTCGACGATAACAACCTTTCCTGGCGGGACGATTTCCATTCGTCGCGGCTAGTCGCCCGTCGGGAAACCGGCTTCCACCCAGGCGAGAGTTCCGCCCTCGACGTTGTACAACTCCAGGTCGTCAACGCCTGCTGCAACCGCAAACTCGGCGGCAAGGGCGCTGCGCTGCCCACTCTTGCAGATGAACAGTACTTCCTTGCCATCCGCGAATTCGCGAATCTGCTTCGCTTCGTTCATGACGGTGTTTACGGGGATAAGGCGTGTACCGGAAGCGTGTACCTCCACGTACTCGCCGGGCTCGCGGACGTCCACCATTACGGCCTCGCCCTTGTCCAATTTTTCCTTGGCCTCCCGCACGGAAATACGCGTGAACGGCTCACGGGGATCTTTTGTTGCCAATTTGGCCTCCGGGGCGTGCTGGTTTTGGGAAAAGCCTAGCATAGCCCCCCGCTGGGCAGCAGCGGTTTCGGCTACACTCGTTCTGTGGCTGACCCTCTTCGCCCCAACCTGGCTGACGCGCTCGCCGAATGGGCGCGCCGAGTCCAGGCGAACAACGATCAGGT
>DATBWD010000312.1:0-22020 GCA_036515015.1 Tepidiformaceae bacterium | reverse complement strand
GGCCCGACATCCACTGCCACGGCGATCGGCCCGACACCGACCGCGACCCAGGGTGCGGCGCCAACGATCGTCACACCAGGAGCTCCCTCAGCGGGAACCGGCACCTCTTCCGACGACACCGGAAGTACAGGACCTCTGGTCTTGGCCATGGGCGTCGCGGTGCTCGTGTTCACGCTCGGCTTCTCTATCACTAGCAGCCGGAGGGCCGGATCGCGTCAGGCGAAGGGCGACTCCGGGGACAACCGGACGGGAAAGCCACGGTGAGCTCGGTGCTCGCATGCAGCCGGTCGAGAAACCCGGGCCATACCAGCGAACAGGCGAGCGCTAGCGGCAACAGAGAGAACTGATGGACACGCGTGAAGCCGGGGCGCCAGTACGCGGGTCGGAATCGCTGCAGTCGGCCCAGCTCATGCAAGCAATGCTGGAGAACACCCAGGAAGCGCTGTTCATTTGCGACGGGACTGGGCGGATCGTGCAGGCGAACGAGGCGGGACTCCTCCTGGACCACGGGCAACCGGTCGGCCGACTGTTTTCGGAGGCGTTCCCGCTCGAACTGCGTGTTCCGGACAGCCTGCCGGTCGACATGCCGGCGGGTTTGGCGCAAAGCGTTCGCGGAGTGGAAGCGACACTGCCACGTGCTTCGGGGCCACGACAGGTGCTGGTTAGTGGCGGGCGGATTTCCGGCGTGGGCTCAACCCCTGGCTTCGTGGTGACGCTGACCGACGTGACGCAACTTCGGCATCTCGAGCAACTTCACGAGTCTGAGGAGCGATTCAAGACACTCTTCAATGCCAGCCCGGTGCCGATGGCGATTTTTTCCGAAGCCACGAGCAGAGTCTTCGATGTGAACGACGCCTTTGTGGCGAATACGGGCCACGAACGGCTCGACGCTGCGGGACGGAGGCTCCGGGACCTGGGCCTGCCGGCACAGCGGGGGGAGTGGCGCAAGCTGTTGCGCACCATCAGAACCAGGGGCCGCGTTACCAACGCGGAGATTACATTTCGGACGAAGTCTGGAGAGCTTCGCGACGGGGCAGCGGCGATAAAGGTGCTCCCGACGGGCAACCAGCAAATGTGCGTGCTCGCAGTCAACGATGTCACAGACAGAAAGCGGGCCGAAGTTGCGCTTGCCAGCGCAAAAGCGACGGCAGACGCAGCCAATCGCGCGAAGAGTGAGTTTCTCTCGCGGATGAGCCATGAACTACGGACGCCGCTCAACGTGGTACTCGGGTTCGGCCAGGTTCTCGAGCTCGGCGAATTACGGGTGGAGCAACGGGAGGCTGTCGGCCACATCCGGACTGCGGGCCGCCACCTCCTCGACCTGATTGAGGACGTGCTCGACATCTCCGGGATCGAAGCCGGCCGGATGCGCCTTTCGATGGAACCCGTCGATCTTGGCCAGATCATCGACGAAACGGTGCAACTGATGGGGCCTGTGGCTTCGTCGCGGCACGTGGGGATGACGGTCCTGCCGCCGGACGGTGGGCAGTGCTGGGCGCAGGCCGACCGGCATCGACTGAAGCAGGTGATGCTAAATCTCCTTTCGAACGCGATCAAGTACAACCGCGAAGGCGGCTCGATCGCTATTTCGTACGACCGGGTTGCCGGTGAAGCGGTGGCCGTGAGCGTCCGCGATACCGGAATCGGGATCCCGGCGGAGCAGATGCACCTCCTCTTCCAACCTTTCGAACGGCTCGGTGCAGAGGCCACGCGCGTGGAGGGGAGCGGGCTGGGCCTGGCGCTTAGCAAGCGGCTGTTGCAGACGATGGACGGCTCGATCACCGGTGAGAGCATCCCGGGATCGGGCTCCACTTTCACATTTACCCTGGCCGGCGCGGCACCCAACCGTCTGGAGTCTATCGGCCCCAGTCCCGGTCTCGCCAGCGCGCAACTCGTGTGCGGTCCGCGCACCATCGTCTACATCGAGGACAACCTCGCGAACGTTGCGCTTGTCGAGTACGTCCTCAAGCAGTGGCCAGCGGTGCGGCTGATTTCAACGATGCAAGGCCGTCTGGGGGTGGAGCTGGCGCGCGAGCATCATCCCGACCTGGTCCTGCTGGACTTGAACCTCCCCGACATTGGAGGTGGGGAGGTGTTACGGCAGCTGAAGTCGGATGTCGCAACCGCGAACATCCCCGTGCTCGTCGTGAGTGCTGATGCAAGCGCGGGCCAGATCGAGCGTTTGAGGGCGGAAGGCGCAGCGGACTATCTCACCAAGCCGTTGGATGTCGCCCGCTTCGCGGTCGCCCTGGCCGAGATCTTGAACGCGGGACGCCCCGGGCGCGCCGCATGAGCCGCCAGTTCAACGGGGAGTCGGGTTTCTCGGCCGAGCGCGCCGTTTCCACAAGCGGGCGGGCGAGATCCCACGGACGGTCACGATCCCGAAGGCTGTGTCGCCACGCGGGGGTTGAGTGAGTTGCGAACGTCGGGTGATGGCAACACGGAGGCGGTCCGCGTCCTTCTAGTCGAGGATCATGCCGTCCTCCGCCAAGCGCTGCGGCTATTACTTGAGACATTCCCGGACATCACGGTGGTGGGCGAAGCTGGAGACGGCCGAGAGGGGCTGAGGCTGGTTGAGAAATTGCGACCCCGGGTCGTAATACTCGACATCGTGATGCCCGAGATGAATGGCCTCGAAGTCGCCCGCCAGGTCGCGCGCCGCTGTCCCGACACACGCATCCTGATACTGAGTGCGGCTGGGACGCGAGAGCTGGTGGTTGAGGCGCTGCGAGCGGGGGCCAGTGGCTTTGTCATTAAGCGTGCGGACACCGATGAACTGGTGCTCGCCATCAATCTCATTGCGAAGGGCCACCATTACTTCTCGGATGACCTCGCTCAAAGCTTTGATGGGAGCGAACTCATCCACGAGTCGAAGCTGCCCGGGAGCGACAATCCCATGGAGCGCCTGACGGAACGGGAACGTGAAGTCGTGCAACTGCTCGCGGAAGGCCACACCACCCGCGGCATCGCAGGGCGGCTTGTCCTGAGCGAGAAGACTGTTGATGGGCACAAGAGCCGGGCCATGGCCAAGCTCGGGATTCAGAACCGGGCGGCGCTTGTGAAGGTGGCGATCAGGCACGGCCTCATCAGCGTGGAGTGAGTTGCCGGCAGGCCTGGGCTCAGGCGGCCATCCGCAGCTCCTGGTTTGCGCTGAGCCGGCGGAGCCCCTGTCCCATCAACTGACCCGCGCGGGAGGGCGAGATCCCGAGGGCCCTGGAAACATCCATGACGCGCAGGCCATCCTGGTAGTACATCGACAATGCCAGCTTTTCGCGTGGCGGCAGCAATCCAATCGCCCGTACGAGCGCAACATGCAGATCTGCGCGCTCCAGCTCGGCGGAAGCTTCGGGGAGGCTGGAATCGCGAACCTCCATCGCTGAACCTTCGGCGGTTTCGCCGGTTTTGAGGGCGTCCAGGTGCATGGGGCGGACGCTTTCCTCGAACTGGGCCGCGTCGAACGCCCGGGTTGAGAGCCCGGAGGCACTGATGAGTTCCGCCCGCGTCGGCTCCCGCTCAAGGGAGAAGCGGAGGGCTCGGCGGGAGAGTTCGATTTTCGAACAGGCGGCGCGGCTGGTCCTGGTGATCTCATCGGTCTGACGCAGTCCATCGAGTATCGCGCCGCGAATACGGGTGCGGGCATATCCGGCGAAGCTCACCTGGCGGTTTGGATCGAAGTGGTCCACCGCCTGGATGAGGCCGAGAACACCGTAGGAGTACAGGTCTTCTCCGTCGGAAATACCGCAGCCGTAGGAAAAGGAAAGTCGGCGTTGTACATACCGGACGAGCGGCAGATGGGAGATGATCGTCTGATCGCGTTGCTCGGACGAGATTGCGTTCTTTTGCACGATTGAGTCTCCATTCGCCGTTTGTTGTTATGACCATCGTGCGGGGGCGCATCGTATCTGGTGATAGGCTCTTCGGCCCGTATTCGCCTCACGATGACCCCAAGAGCCGTCGAGTCCGGCCCCCGGATTTGCCTCGGTAAACACCTCAGAAGGACCAGGTACCATCGAGGAAGGCACTTATGGCGTCACAAACCTGGAAGATGGGCGTCCAAGCAGGAACCTATGGATAGCCCCTCGCCGTCTCTCACATCTCATGTTGGGGGGCAACTTTGCCCCTACCGACTGTTGGCTCCCGGGCGACCACCTCAGGAACAAGGGAGACTCCCGAGCAGCACCCTCGGTGCCCGGAAATGCACCGCGACGCTGAGAAGGCTCGGCTACTCGTTGTCGGCGCTATCCTCGCTTCGCCGATGAGATCAGAGGCCTACAATCCCCTGGCGCCCGAGCTCGAAGAAGACGTCGACCACACGCGGTTCGAAAGCGCGTCCCCGGAGATCCCTCAGCTCGTCCATGGCTCGCTCGACCGGCCAAGCCGGCTTGTACGGTCGATCGTGAGTGAGGGCATCGAACACGTCGCAAGGGCTGACGATCCGGCCGGAGAGCGGGATTTCCTCCCAGCGTCGGCCCATGTAGCCTTTCCCGTCCCAGCGTTCGTGGTGGGTGAGGGCCATCTCCTCGGCTAGCTGGAGGACGGGGAACTTGCTCCCGGAGAGTATGCGAGCGCCGACCGTCGTATGGGTGCAGATCCGCCCAAACTCCTCCTCGCTGAGGGCCGCTGGCTTCCAGAGGATGGCTTCGGGGATGGCCAGCTTGCCGATGTCGTGTAAGGGCGCCGCCCAGCGGTAGAGCTCGACTGTGGCGTCCGGGAGTCCCAGGGATTGCGCAACCATGGCTGCCGCACTGCCCACCCGCTTGGCGTGTTGGCCGGTAGCATCGTCGCGGAAGTCAGCGGCCAGGCCAAGCCGTTCGAGGATCTCCAGTTGCGCGTCCTCCAGTTGCCGCGTCCGCTCGCGCACCTTTGCTTCGAGAGTGCCGCTAAGTGCTTGCTGCTGGAGGTGGAGTAAGCGCGTCTGGAGGAGGTTGCGGATGCGGAGGAGGAGCTCGGTCCGGTTGACCGGCTTGGAGACGAAGTCGTTGGCGCCAAGCCCCAAGGCCCGTTCCTTTGCCGGCTCGGTGTTGTCGGCGGTGAGGACCAGGATGGGGAGAAAGCTATCGCGAGGGATGAGATCCGCAAGCTGGGCAAGCACGGCGAAGCCATCGGGTGCCGGCATATGAAGGTCGAGGAGGATGAGGTCAGGTTGAACGGTTTCGAGCAGCGCGGGCAGATCGTGCGCATCACTGCGCAAGGTCAGACGCTCATGGCCGGCCGGACGCAGCATGGCCTCGACCAGCTTGAGGTTCGGAAGGTGGTCATCGATGACCAGGATGCTGGCGTCGGAAATGCTTCTCATGCTCCGCCTGTCTCTCCATAGAGGTCGTCCTCGGCGCTCAGGCGGCCAGCCGATTGCGGCCGGAGCGCTTCGCCTCGTAAAGAAGAGCATCGGCCCGCTCATACGTAGCGAGGAGGCGCCGCCGCGGGTCGGCGAGCACGCCGAAGTTTGCCAGCCCTGCGCTGATGCTCACCTGAACCGCGTCGCCATCGTTCAGGAGGATCGGATCAGAGCCGACGCTTGCAACCGCGGCCTCGACTTCGGCTCGGACATCAACGACCGGCTCCAAGAACACGACGCCGAACTCCTCGCCGCCGATGCGCCCAAAGTAGCGGCCGCTTGGCAGGGCATGCTGGAGGCGGGTGGCCACTTCCCCCAGGACCAGGTCCCCGGCCGGATGCCCGTAGGCATCGTTCACCGTCTTGAAGTGGTCGACGTCGATCACCGCCAGGGAGGCGGACGAGGCCTCCCCGGGGGCAAGCATCGCCTGCTCGAACCACGCGCGGTGCGTGAGGAACCCCGTGAGATGGTCATGATTGGCCAGGTACTCCGTCTGCTGGAGAAACCGGATGTTGTCGGCATGCGTAAGCCACTGACGCACCCGCAGGATGACGATCGCCACGGCCAGGCCGCCGAGGAGCACAGGTATGCCACCACGGCTCGAAGCGTCTAAGAGGGCGATCGCCGCGAAGGTGATAGTGGCGACGTAGGGCAGTGCAGAGCGGAATGAGCGGATCCAGGCACGGCTCTCGCCGCGGTTCGGGGTGGCCCTGTAGGCAAAGACGGCGCTGAGCAGTAGCCAGTTAGCGGCGAGCCAGCCGAGATCGAGCACTGATCGGTCCGGCAATGCGCCGCTGATAGACCAGAGAAGATACCCCACATCACTCCCAAGCAGGATGACAGCGGCGCCGGCGAGGAGCCCGAACGGCAGCCAGCTCTCGCTTGTCTCGCGCTGACAGAAGGTGAGGAGGAGCATGACGAGCAGACCCAGGTCGGCGAAGGGATAGCCGAAGATTGGGAACCAGTCGCCCAGACCGCCTCCATCGGCTGCGAGCGGCATGAACAGAAAGCGCCAGGCGACGGTTGCAGAAACCACGAAGATGACTGTGCCGTCGAGCAGTGCGTGCCAGTCAGCGCGGGATTCACGAGACAGACCGAAACGCGGGATAGCCAAAGCGAGCGCGAGGTACCCCAAGTAGCGCAGGCCCTCTGCTGCCGCCGGGGGATGCCCGGACGTAAGGGTGTGACTGAGGTCTTCCAGCATCCACAGGGCGACGGCAGCGGCCACGAGAGCGAGCCCGAGGCGGCCTCCCGGCCTCCCGCGGAACGCCTTCTGGAAGCTGACCAACGCAACAGCCACGGGGAGTAGGTAGTAGAGGAAGTTGAGCCAGCTGGCGCCGGGGCTGATTGCAAGCCCGGCTGCATATAGAGCGAGGTGCGTCGATGCGATCAGAGCGACTGCGACGAAGCGGATCGTCGGTTGTGTCCCAAGCGATAGGGCAGCAATCCGGGAAGACATGGTCGTGCTTAAAAGGTCCTCTGATCTCATAGTCGGCCGGTCGGCTCCGGTCGCGTACCTCGGTCGTGCTCCACACCGGTGTGAGGACCAGTGACGAGCAGGACGGGGAGAGTTGAAGAGCGCCCGAAGAAGAGTGGGTGGAGCTGAGAACTGGTCGGTGGGGACGAAGGGCGAAACGGAGTCAGCGCTCGGCGACCTGCCGGCCACCGGCATGGACGCAAACGCCGTCCGTGCCGGACTCCTCAACTTCCACCGGGTCTATGAGCAGCTCCGCCCCTTCGAAAAGCAGGAGCTTGTCCGCCTCCTGCTCCACCGGGCAGAGGTGGCCGACCACCAGATCGTTCTGGAACTCTACGAAGGCGCCTGCGCTTCGTTCGCGCAGGCGCCGGAAAGCGCTTCACGCACTGGGTCAAGAGGCTGGCTCCCCGGCGAGGACTCGAACCTCGAACCTATCGGTTAACAGCCGACCGCTCTACCATTGAGCTACCGGGGACCACGTTCAAGTTTGGTGGGCGCCGAATGAAGGCGCAAGAAGTCGCGCCGGCCCACGATCGTTCCGCTATCGGCTCTCAATTGTACCCCTCACGTCCCGGGTCTCGGGTTGACATGCCCCACTGGTGCGAGTACAACCTCCCGTGAATGGCGAGCATAGACGAATTGCATTCGGGTTCCTGCCGATGGGAGCAGGACCGCTCAACATCTCGTCCATTTTGTCATTGAGGGGAGAACAGATGTCTGACAACTACTGGACCCGACTTCAGAATTCCAAGACCAGCCGGAGGCGTTTCCTGAGCGTAGCCGGCGCCACCGGAGCAGGCGCCGCCGGCCTCGCACTCGTGGGATGCGGCGACGACGATGACACCGAAGAGCCGTCAGGCGCCAGCCCAACGGCGACGACCGCCGCGGGCCAGACCCCGGCGCCGGCCACCGTGAAGCGAGGAGGCCGCTACCGGACCGCCCTTTCGAACGACCCGCCAACGCTCGACCCGTATCGCAATCTGACCTTCCTTGCCCAGGGCCGCGCCGCGACCGTCTACAGCCGCCTGTTCAAGTTCAAGTCCGGCCCGGACACCGCGTACGCCGCCTACGAGATCGAGCCTGACCTGGCCGAGAAGTACGAGATGTCGGGCGACAACACCACGGTCACCGTCACGCTCCGAAGCGACATCAAGACGCATCCGGTCGCACCGCTCTCGGGGCGCCAGTTCACATCCGAAGACGTAAAGGTCTCCTGGGAGCGTTACCGCTCCACTTCGCAGAATGCCGGCGACTTCAAGTTTGTGGACAGTATCGAGACGCCGGACGCCACGACAGTCATTTTTAAGATGGCAACGCCGTCGGCCACCCTCATCCCGCTGCTGACATCGCCCCAGCACTTCTGGGTGATGCCGAAAGAAGCGGGGCTCGGCTTCGACCCGGAAAAGGTGATGATCGGGACCGGGCCGTGGGTCTTCAAGAAGTACGACGTTTCCCAGCAGCTTTCCGTCGACCGGTTCGCCGAGTGGCACGGGCGCGGGTCGGAGAATCTGCCCTACCTCGACGGGATCGACTGGTTCATCATGCCGGAGTACACGACGCGGTTGCTCCAGTTCCAGGGAGGAAACCTCGACGTGTCGGGGGTCAATGCGAACGACCTGCTGGACCTCCAGAAGGACATGCCGGACGCCAAGATCTCGGGTGAGTTCCGCGCCCTGATGAGTTTCCTCTTCATGAGCGGCCCTGGCGGCCAGGGCGCGCTTGGTGCCGAATCGCCGTTCAAGGACGAGCGGGTTCGACGCGCTATCTCAATGGCGATGGACCGCGACACTATCAGCGACGTCGCCTACAACGTGAACAAGCTGAAGGATGCTGGCTTCGACGCACGCATCGAATGGAACAGCACGTTCATGCCGGCCGGCCTCGGCGTGTACTGGGTCGACCCGAAGGGCAGCGACATGGGCGAAGCGGCCGCCTATTACGAGTACAACCCGAACGAGGCCAAGAAACTGCTGAGCGAGGCCGGGTTCCCGCTCGACCAGAAGTTCCCGTTCCGCGCGACGCAGAACGTCTATGGGTCGGACTTCGACAGTACCAGGGACCTGACGCTGAACTACCTGAAGGCGGTCGGGATCCAGGCTGAGATGGAAGTCGAAGACTACGGCTCGAAGTACATCACCCAGACCTTCACCGGGAACTTCGACGGGTTCGCCTACGGCTACCAGACGCCGTTCACGGGCCCCGAGGGGTATATGACGAGGCCCTTCACCGAAAACCCGGCGAATCACAGCAAGATCCTGGATCCGGAGCTCATCGCCATGGTCCAGAAGCAGTCGCACGAGTTCGACGCAGAGGCCCGGCTGGATGTCATCCACGATATCCAGCGCTATGCGAGCGAAAAGATGTACTACGTAGCCGGCCAGGCGGGTGCGAGCCAGGACTGGATCGCCACCCATCCTTACGTGAACAACGTGGCGGATTACCTGACCGCCGGGTACGGGCCACCCACCGAGACCGACGTCCACATCTGGCTCGACAAGGCGTAGGACGTTGCGAGGCCGCCCCGGGTGTTTCCGGGGCGGCCTGACCGGAGTGTTGGGGGGTAGGTCTATTGCAGGGCTACATTTTGCGACGCCTGGTGCTCGCGGTGCCGACGCTTTTCGGTATCACGATCGTCGTGTTCGTGATGATGAGGTTCATCCCCGGGGATGTCATCGACGTCATTTTCGGGGACTACGGTACAAATCCCGAACTCAAGCAGAAGATCCTCGATGACCTCGGACTCGACGAGCCCTGGCCGGAGCAATACGCGCGCTACGTAGGCCAACTCGTGAAGGGCGACCTGGGCCACTCCATGATCAGCGGCAGGTCCGTGAACACCGAGTTGAAGACACGGATCCCGGTGACGCTGCAAATGGGCCTGATGGCGATGGTGTTCTCGCTGTTGATCGCCCTGCCCGTGGGCGTCGTGTCCGCAGTGCGCCAGGACACGGTCATCGACTACATCGGCCGGACCTTCGCGATTGGCCTGCTCGCAATCCCGAACTTCTTCTTCGCGATCGTGCTGCTCATCATCCTGGCGAGGCAGTTCCACTGGGTTCCTCCGCCGAAGTACGTGGGCATTCTCGATAACCCTGTGGAAAACCTCCAGATCATGATCCTCCCCTCGCTCGTGCTCGGGGCGGCGCTGGCCGGTTCGGTGATGCGCTTTACCAGGACGCAGATGCTGGAGGTGATGCGCCAGGACTACATCCGAACGGCGCGAGCGAAAGGCCTGCAGGAGCGGGCGGTGGTGATCCGGCATGCCATCCGGAACTCGTTCATCCCCGTCATCACCGTCATCGGTATCCAACTACCGGTCTTGCTCGGGGGTACCCTCATCATCGAGTCGATCTTCAACGTGCCAGGCGTCGGGCGATATTTGGTCAGTTCGATAGCCCAAAAAGACTATCCCGTCGTCCAGTCGGTCAACCTGGTCCTGGCGGTTTTCATCGTCCTGATAAACATCGCCGTCGATGTCACGTATGGTGTCATCGACCCACGCATCCGGTTCCGGTAGAGGGGTAAGTAATGGCGCAGAACACAGTCGACGCTGGGGCGCACGGTTACTTCCGTCCGAGCACCGCGGACCGGGGGTTCCTGGTGCGCCAGGCGGCATGGGCAGGCCGTTTTGCCCGGAACAAGCCTCTCCCGGCCGCCTGCGGCGTTGGCGTTATCGTGCTGCTGCTCGTTGCGGTCTTCGCCGAGCAGATTGCCCCGCAGGCCTACGACGATTTCGCGCCGCGCGACCGCCTGCAGGGCGCATCCTCCTCCCACCTGATGGGCACTGACGACCAGGGCCGGGACATCTTCAGCCGGGTTGTCTATGGCGCGCGCGTGTCGATAGTCGTCGGTTTCGGCACCATCCTCCTCAGCCAGACCCTTGCGACGCTGATCGGCGTCAGTAGCGGCTACTTCGGCGGCTGGATCGATACGCTCGGGCAGCGACTGGTCGACACGGGGCAGGCTTTTCCGGGTCTCGTGTTCATCATCAGCCTTATATCGATATTCGGGCAGGGCCAGACCCAGATCATTCTCGCCCTGGGGCTTGTGCTGACATTCGGCTCGTCGCGGGTAATCCGCGGGGCGGCGATAGCGGTGCGTCAGAACGCGTTCGTCGAAGCGGCGCAGGCCACGGGCGCGGGGCACGGGCGGATCCTGCTCCGGCACATCCTGCCGAATGTGATGCCGGTGATCATCGTCGGGGCGACCATCCAGCTCGGCGCGGCGATCCTCGTCGAGTCCAGCCTGAGTTTCCTCGGTTACGGCGTCCCGCCGCCCTTCCCTTCGTGGGGGCGCATGCTGAACGACGCCCGCCAGTGGATGATCAATTACCCACACATGGCGATGTTCCCGGGGCTGGCCATCTTCCTCACGGTGTACGCGTTCAACATGCTCGGGGACGGCCTCCGCGACGTGCTCGACCCGCGCCTGCGCGGTTCCAGGTAAAGCAGAGCTGACGGAGCGACCGCGCTTCGTCGCCCCCGGCGGTTCGAGGTGATGGTAGGGCGCCGTGCGTTACCGCTACCATCAAGAGCTATGAGATCAACTTTGACCGGCGCGAGGCCCCTGCCCCTCCCTCGCCGCCTGGCTCGCTTTTTCACCGTGGGCTGGAACTTCCTGGCCGTCTACCTCAGCTATAAGCGCATTCAGCGCAACAAGAAGCTGACGAAAGAGGAGCGGGACCGGCGCTATTCCGAACAGCACTATCGAAACGCCGAGCGGATCTACCGCCTCGCGATCCGGATGGAGGGGCTGCTCATCAAGACCTGCCAGTTCATCAGCAGCCGGGCCGATGTAGCGCCGACCGAATACGTGACGGTGCTCAGCCAGCTGCAAGACAAGGTGCCGGCACGCCCGTTCGAACAGGTGGAAGCCCAGATTCGCCGTGAACTGGGGGCCGGGCCGGACGACATCTTCGACCGGTTCAACCCCGAGCCGCTGGCAGCGGCTTCGCTCGCCCAGGTGCACCGGGCCCGCACGCAGGATGGCCGCGATGTGGCGGTGAAGGTCCAGTACCCGGGGATCGACCGGGTAGTCGAGACCGACCTGCGCAACCTCTCGATTCTTGTCCGGATCCTGGCCCGCATCGAGCGAAACTTCGATTTCCGGATCCTGATGGACGAAGTGAAACGCTACGTGCCCCGCGAACTCGACTTCGTGCTCGAAGGGCACAGCGCCGAGCGGGTCGCCCGAGACCTCGCGCACCGGCAGGACATTCGCATCCCGGAAGTCATCTGGGAGCACACGGCGAGGCGCGTGCTCACCCTGGAGTTCATCGACGGCATCAAGATTTCGGACATCCCGGCGCTGGAGGCTGCGGGAATCGACGCGAACCAGGTCGCGCTCATCATGACGGAGGCCTATTGCGAGCAGATCCTGGTCCACGGGTACTTCCACGCCGACCCCCACCCGGGCAACCTGTTCGTCCTCCCCGGCCCGGTGGTCGTCTTTCTCGACTTCGGTCTATCGAAAGAACTGCCGGAGGACTTCCGTATCAACTACGCGCGCCTGACAACGGCCCTCATGTCACAGGACGAGACGGCGATGGTGCAGGCGTTCCGGGACATCGGCTTCAAGACGCGCTCCAACGATCCGCAGTCGCTGATCGCACTCGGGAAGTCGTTCTTCGACTCTGCGGGGCCAGATGGTAAGCCTTATGTCGACGCCGACGTGATGCCGGAAGTGAACGAGCGGCTTTCGCGGATCCTGCAGCAGAACCCCGTGACGGAGATCCCGGCCGACATCCTGCTGATCTTCCGGGTGATAGGACTGATGAGCGGGCTCCAGAAACGTCTCAACAGCCGCGTGAACATGCTCGAGACGATCGGGCCATACGCCCATGAGCAGGCGGGGCGGTTAGCGCCGTCGGTTTATCCCGAAACGTCGGCCCTCACGGGAGATGCGGCGATCTAGAAGCGGTCGCGCAGGGCCTCGAACTGTTCCTGACCGATGTAGGCGAGGATCCCGATCTGGATGAGCACGATGACGAATACGCCGCCGACGATCAGGTTCGCGACCAGTTTCTGGCGGCGTGCACGCCAGCGCTTGCGACGAGCGGCCCGGGCGATCTCCTTCTTGAGGAACACCTGGTCGTATTCGGCCCGGCGTTCGGGCGCTCCGAGGACAGCGAAAGCTTCATTGAGCCGTCGCAGGGCTTCGGCGTGATTATCGTCGCCGCTTTCCATCAGATCGCTCGAAAGACGCGCGTAGGCGTTCTCGATCCCCACGAGGTCGGCATTGGTCGGGACGTTCAGGATGGAGTAGTAGTCGACAATCCTTGTGTCTGCCATAGTCTGCCTCTAATTCAAGAGACGACCACGAGCACGCCTGGCACATAGCAGGCGCCAGCAAATTTACCGTAAGTTTGCAAGGCCGCAGATGTAGTAGCGCACCTGGTGAAGCGGCGTGTTGCGGTCGATTGGCGCCCCACCGAAGACGTGCGCGAGGATGAACATGTTGAGGATGCCCGTGATTGCCGTAGCGCAGACGGCCACATCGTCTTCCCGGAACTCGCCGCGCTCCATGGCCCGGCGCAGGATGTCATCGAGCGGCTGGCGCACGTGCGCGGCGAGTGTGTTGCCCAGGGTGGCCATGGGTACGCCGCCCAGTCCGAACACTTCCCGCAGGACGAGCGCGATGATGTGCTCGTTGGCGAGAAAGTGGTCCATGTAGCGTTCACAGAACGCGACCACCTGTTCGGCGGCGGGGGCATCGCCTGCGACGTGCGAACGGATGGCCTCCGCCATCTCCTCGAGAATCTGGCGGACGATGCTCGAATAGAGCCCTTCCTTCGAGCCAAAGTAGTAGTAGATCATCGGCTTCGTCGTCTGGGCGTCCTGCGAGATCTCGCGGAGGGAAGTGGCGGCGTAGCCCTTTTCCGAAAAGTGGCGAAGCGCGCTGAGGAAGATGCGGTCGCGAACATCGCCTTCAGGGGCGGTGGTAGTGGCGGACGAAGTCATACTGATGGGCTCCGAGGCGGGATCCGACGAAGGCTCAGGAGAGGAGCGGAGTCACCAGTATAGTGCACGGGCGGTTCACTTTCGCCATTGCCCGTGAGCCGTGGATTTGGTAGCTTAAGTGGAGCCCTTTAAGACGGTCCAGTGAGGCCGGCAAGGGAGGAGGTGCCGGTGTGACCGGCAAGCCTGGTAACGACCAAGCGTGCGCCTGCCCGTGTTCGAAGGGGAGGCGTTTTTCATGAGCGCGGAACCCTTCCTCGGCCCGGCCGAAATCGCCCGCAGCATTCGCCGCCTTGCCCATGAAATCGTGGAGAACAACCGCGGCACCGACGGGCTCGTGCTCGTGGGGGTACTGACCCGTGGTTATCCGCTGGCCCAGAGGCTGGCGGCCGCTATCCGTGAGTTCGAAGGAGTGAGCGTGCCCGTCGGCCGGCTCGACATCGGGCTCTACCGCGACGACGTGACCCAGCGCTCCGCGTCTCTTCGCCCGAGCGCGATACCGGTAGACATCGACGGCAAGACGGTCGTGCTCGTCGACGAAGTCATCTTCACCGGCCGGACAACGCGGGCCGCCCTCGACGCGCTGGTCGACTTCGGGCGCCCGGCGAAAGTGAGGCTGGCGGTCCTCGTCGACCGGGGCCATCGCGAACTGCCCATCCGCCCCGACTTCGTGGGCAAGAACATCCCAACAGGCCTCGAACAGTCTGTCCGCGTCCGTTTGCTCGAGGTGGACGGCGAGGATGCGGTCTATCTCCACGACGAGGAGGTCGCACGTGCTTGAAGTGAAAGAAGAGCAGGTGGCCCAGGCCGCGGACGGCGACTTCCAGGCGCCGGTTCGCTGGCGTTCGAAGGACCTGCTCGACACAGACACCCTGACGCCCGCCGAGATCGAACTCATCATGGAGACGGCCGAGGCGATGCACGAGGTTCGGACACGCCCGGTGGGCAAGGTGGCGACGCTTCGCGGGGCAACCGTGACCACGCTGTTCTACGAGCAGAGCACCCGAACGCGGGCCAGCTTCGAGGTTGCGGCCAAGGCACTGGGCGCGGACGTCGTGAACCTGACCGCGATGGGAAGCAGCGTCGAGAAGGGCGAATCGCTGATCGACACCGTCCGAACGCTCGAGGCCATCGGGGCCGATGTCATCGTCATGCGGCACGCGGCCTCCGGAGCGCCGTACCTCGCTGCTCGCCACACAGGAGCCAGCGTCATCAACGGCGGCGACGGGACCCACGCTCACCCAACGCAGGCGCTGCTCGACCTCTTCACCATTCGCCGGCACATCGGAAGCAACCTCGAAGGTCGCCGGGTGGTAATCGTTGGTGACGTGCTGCACAGTCGCGTGGCCCGTTCCAACGTCTGGACGCTCATGGCGGCAGGCGCCGAGGTGGTGCTCTGCGGGCCGGCGACCTTGCTGCCCCGCACACTGGCAGCCAGGGGCGAACGAGGCTCCTGCACCGTAACGCACGACCTCAATGAGGCCATCCGCGATGCGGACGTGGTAATGGCCCTGCGCATCCAGAAAGAACGCCAGGAAAAAGGCCTCATCCCATCGATGCGCGAATACATTCGGGGCTACCAGGTCAATGCCTCGCGCCTTGCGCAGGCCAGGCCCGGTGCGCTCGTGATGCATCCCGGCCCGATGAATGAGGGTATCGAAGTCTCGGCCGAGATAGCCCACGGAGTCGCCTCCGTCATCGAGGAGCAGGTCACAAACGGTGTGGCAGTCCGCATGGCCGTGCTCTACCTGCTCGCCGCGGGGAGGGCAGCGTGAGCGAACGAGTCCTCATTCGCGGAGGGCGTGTCGTCGACCCGTCGGCCGGGACAGACCGAATAACCGACGTGCTGCTTGATGGGGGCGTGGTCGGACGCATCGCGGACGGCATCAACGCCGGCGACGCGAGGGTCATCGATGCCTCCGGGTGCGTCGTTGCGCCCGGGTTCGTTGACCTGCACGCGCACCTGCGAGAGCCCGGCTTCGAACAAAAGGGGACGATCGCCACTGAGACACGGGCGGCTCTGCACGGAGGCTTCACGACCATCTGCGCCATGCCGAACACCTCTCCAGCACCAGATTCCGCGAGCGAAGTCGAGTCGTTGCTGGAGCGCATCGCACGACACGCGGCAGTCCGTGTCCTCCCAATCGGCTGCGTCACCCGCAACCGCTCGGGGCGGGAGATGGCGGAACTCAGCGAACTGGCCGACGCCGGCTGCATAGCGTTCAGCGACGACGGTAGCCCCGTAGCGGATAGCCGGCTCATGCGAAACGCGCTCGAACTCGCGGGAGCGCTGGGGCTCCCCATCTCGGAGCACTGCGATGACCCGGTCCTGAACGGCGGCGGCGTGATGAACGAAGGGCGGATCAGCGAGCGCCTCGGGCTGGCGGGACAGCCGATTGCAGCCGAGGTGACCGCCATCGCGCGCAACATCACCCTCTGCGAAGCGACCGGCGCGCGGTTGCACATCGCGCATGTCACGACCGCCCGCGGGCTGGAGCTGATCGCCGAGGCGAAGGCACGCGGCCTGCCCGTGACCTGCGAAGTTACGCCGAGCCATCTCTTCCTGACCGAAGAGTCGGTCTTCGGACCGGGGCCGGCGCCCGCCTACGAAACGAACGCCAAGATTAACCCCCCGCTACGCACGGAGGCTGACCGCCGGGCGCTGCTCGCCGGGGTCAATTCCGGCTTGATCGATGCCATTGCAACGGACCACGCACCGCATGCGCACGAGGACAAGCTGTGCGAGTTCGACCGCGCGGCCTTTGGGATTAGCTGCTTCGATACGGCCGTTGGCACGCTGCTTACCTCGGTCCACCGGGGCGAACTCGACCTCGGTATGGTGATTCGCGCCCTGACCACGGGGCCGGCCGGGTGCTTCGGCATAACCGGACGGGTGGCGGGAGCCGGGTCGCTGACTCCTGGCCGCTCCGCTGACCTCGTGGTGCTCGATCCTGACCATCGGTGGACCGTCGACACCGGCCGGTTCGTCTCCAAGGGGAAGAACTCACCCCTTGGCGGGCAGGAACTGGTCGGCTCGGTGCGGAGCGTGGTCTTCCAGGGAGCGGTGGCGTTCGACCGGGAGGAAGCGCATGCCTGACGCGCGCCTGGTCCTGACCGATGGCACGGTCTTCGAGGGCCGCTCTATCGGCGTGGACGGCCACGCCGACGGGGAGGTCGTGTTCAATACCTCGATGACCGGCTACCAGGAGATGCTTACCGACCCTTCGTATGCCGGGCAGTTGCTCGTCCTGACCTACCCGATGATTGGCAACTACGGGGTCGATGCGAAGGTGGAAGAATCGGGTCGCATCCAGCCGAGTGGACTCATCGTGCGAGAGGCAGCACCCTACGCCAGTCACATCCGCTCGACCGGCACCATCCAGGAGTATCTCCGGGCGCGAAACGTGGTGGCCATCGATGGTATTGACACCCGGGCGGTAACGCGGCGGATTCGCCAGCACGGGGTCATGCTCGGGACCATCACCACCCACGAGACGGCCGTGGACGCACTGGCACGGGTGCAATCGCTGCCCGGCTATGACGACATCAACTGGGTGTCGACGGTCACAACGGATCATGCCTACGACTGGGACGACGATCGATCAGCCGGCCGCCTCCGGGTGGCGTTGCTGGACGGTGGAGTGAAGCGCAACATCATGCGCTCGCTCGCGACGAGGGGCTGCTCTATCCGGGTGTTTCCCGCGACAGTGACCGCCGACGAAGTGCTGGCCTTCGAGCCGGACGGCATCGTCATTTCGCCCGGACCGGGCGACCCGCGCCTGCTGGAGTCCGCCGTCACCGAGGCCGGCCGGCTTATTGGCAAGCGGCCAATCCTCGGAATCTGCCTCGGGCACCAGGTCGTTGCCCAGGCGCTCGGTGCGGGGACATTCAAATTGCCATTCGGACACCGCGGTGGGAACCACCCCGTGAAAGACCTGGTGACGGGGCAGGTGACCATCACTTCGCAGAACCATGGGTATGCGGTCGACCCCGACGGGCTTAACTCGTCGGCGTATGTGAGCCACCTGAATCTGAACGATCAGACTGTCGAAGGTATTGCCCTCAAGACCGAGCCGCTGCTCACTATCCAGTACCATTCGGAGGCGTGCCCCGGCCCGCTCGACAATGCGGCAATCTTCGACCGGTTCGTCGAGATGATGTCGCCGGTACGTGGAGGAGTTCGATGACAAGGGCAACCGAACTGCGGCGGGCCACCCTGCCAGACGCGGATGACATCGCCGGAGTCGTCCGGAGCCTCGGGGACGAGAACGTCGGGCTCCCGGCGAACTTCACGACGGAACGGGTGCAGGAGTGGCTCAAGCGCCTCGGCGAACAGGGCACAGTCATCCTCGCGTTCGACGGCAGCATTCCCGTCGCATTCGGGGCCATCGACTTCAGCACGACGGAGCCTGACACGGCCCTTCTCGGCGTCTGGGTTGCGCCGGCGCACCGGCGGCGGGGACTCGCGACCGACCTCGCGGAGGAACTGATCGAGTTCGCACGAGAGAAAGGCTTCCGCCGCATTCGTGGACGTCTGCCCGATGGGAACGAAGCCGCCCTCAGTTTCCTCTCGTCCATCGGGGCGATGGTCCCGTTACGGAACCCCGATATGACCTTCGAATTGCCACTTTAGCGTGGAGAGAATGGATGTTGGCACCATGACCGCCCGGCGAGCGATGCGTCCCGACCCGCCCCGAAGGAACAATGCGCCCATCCGCAGGCGAAAGCCGGCGACAAGCGTCCCGGACCTGCTGTTCGCCCTCGCGGGGGCAGGCTGGACGATGGCGATCCTGTTCCTGCTGGCGTCGTTCGCCGACGACACCATCGCCGGGGAAGACGCGGGGAGGGTGCTGGCCCAACTCTTCGCGCTGGCGCTCTTTGTCGCGAGCATCTTCGCCTTCCTGCTCGGCTTCAGTCTGCTGAGGGATGACCGCGGGCGGGCCGACCACTACGTCTTCCCCCTGATCCTTGGCGTCATCATCGGTGTCCTCGAAGTCGGGGTGTTTCTCCTCCCGGCGAGCAACTTCCTGTTCGCCCCATTCATTCTCCTCATCTTCGCCTTCCGGCCGGTGCGCAGGCACGTGTCGCGCATGGTGCGGTCGAGCGACTTCAGGTAGCCGGGATGATTGCAGTGTCTGATGGCCACCGGCTCGCAACCGGTGGGTGGATTTTCGCGAACCTGGCGCCGGGATGGCGGGGACGAGGAGTAGTGATTTGAAGCCAGCGAGCGTGCTAATCATCGGCTCGGGACCGATCATCATCGGCCAGGCCGCCGAGTTCGATTACGCGGGCACCCAGGCGTGCAAGGCCATGCGCGAAGAGGGCGTGCGCAGCATCCTCGTGAACTCGAACCCGGCCACCATCATGACGGACCTCGACATCGCGGACGCGGTGTACATCGAGCCGCTGACCGTGCCGGTGCTCGAACGCATCATCGCCCGGGAGCGCCCGGAGGGCCTGCTGCCCACCCTCGGCGGCCAGACCGGCCTCAACCTCGCGGTGGAACTGGCGAAGGCCGGGATCCTCGAGAAGTACAACGTCCGGCTCCTTGGCACACCACTCGAAGCGATTCGCCGTGCCGAAGACCGGGAGCTTTTCCGCGAGATGCTTGCGAAGCTCGGGGAACCGCTGCTCGAGAGCGAGATCTGCCACACGCTCGAAGAATCGGTGGCCGCAGCCGAGAAGATCGGGTTGCCGGTCGTCATCCGCCCCGCCTATACGCTCGGGGGGACCGGCGGCGGCATGGCCTTCACCATGGAACAACTCCGGTCGGTCGCCCAGAGTGGGCTGGAGGCCAGCCCCATCACGCAGGTGCTGGTGGAAAAGAACCTCCTCGGCTGGAAGGAAATCGAGTACGAGGTGATGCGCGACGGCGCGGGCAATTGCATCACCATCTGCAACATGGAGAACCTCGACCCGATGGGCGTCCACACAGGCGACTCCATCGTCGTCGCGCCGTCGCAGACGCTGAGCGACAAGGACTACCAGATGCTGCGCTCGGCGAGCCTGCGCATCATCAGCGAGCTGCAAATAGAGGGCGGCTGCAACGTCCAGTTCTCGCTGGCGCCGCGCAAAGATGTGCGCGACTGGGAGGGCGACCCGGACGCACCGCTGCCCTACTACGTGATCGAAGTGAACCCCCGCGTGTCGCGCTCATCGGCACTGGCTTCGAAGGCGACCGGCTATCCAATCGCGCGGGTGGCGGCCAAGATCGCGTCGGGGAAGACGCTGGACGAAATCCCCAATGCGGTGACCCGCAAGACAACGGCGGCATTCGAACCGGCCCTGGATTACTGCGTGGTGAAGATCCCGCGCTGGCCGTTCGACAAGTTCCATCTCGGCGACCGGCGCCTGGGCACCCAGATGAAGGCAACCGGGGAGGTGATGGCAATCGAGCGGGGCTTCGAGGCGGCGCTCAATAAGGCCGTCCGCTCGCTCGAGTTCGGCGGCCGGAGCCTGCTCTGGGAGCGTCCCGAGTGGCGCACCGACGTGGAGTTTCCCCTCCACGCGACCGACGAACGGCTCTGGGCGCTGATGGCAGTCCTCAGGCGAGGCGCCGCACCGGAGGACGTCGCCCGGCAGACGGGGGTCGACCCCTGGTTTCTTGAGCGGCTGAGCAACATCGTGGCCATGGAACGCCGCCTCCTCCAGGAGCCACTTCAACCGGACCTGCTGCGGGCGGCCAAGCGGATCGGATTCAGCGATGAGATGGTGGGCCAACTGGCCGACCGGCTGCCGGAACAGGTGCGTGAACTCCGGCACGAGTGGGGCATCCGGCCCGTCTACAAGATGGTCGACACCTGCGCCGCCGAATTCGATGCTGCAACGCCCTACTTCTACAGCACCTATGAGACCGAAAACGAAGCCGCTCCGGAGGAATCGGCCGCCGCCCTTGTCGTGGGGAGCGGGCCGATACGCATCGGGCAGGGCATCGAATTCGACTACGCCAGCGTGCACGCCGCGTGGGCGCTCGATGAAGCCGGCCTCCGGTCCATCATGGTGAACTCCAACCCGGAGACCGTTTCGACCGACTTCGATACCAGTGACCGTCTCTACTTCGAACCCCTCGACGAGGAGGCAGTCCGCGACATCCTCGAAAACGAAGGCCGGGGAGGCGATGGTCCGCCGGCCAGCATCGTGCAGTTTGGTGGACAAACGGCCATCAACCTTGCAGAACCGCTCCGGCGCGCGTCGATGCCGATCATCGGCTCGAGTGCGGAGACGATCGATACGGCCGAAGACCGCCGGCTTTTCGAGCGGTTCCTGCAGGATCTCGGCATCCCTCAGCCGCCGGGCGCGGCGGTGATGACCCTCGAAGAGGGCCTCAAGACAGCCCAGACCATCGGCTATCCCGTGCTGGTGCGGCCGTCCTACGTGCTCGGGGGCCGGGCAATGGAGATCGTCCAGAACGCCACGGAGATGGTGACGTTCCTCGCCCAGGCTGCCGAGGCCGCCCGCGGGAAGCCCATCCTCATCGATAAGTTTCTCGAAGGCGCCGAGGTCGAAGTCGATGCCATCTGCGATGGGGAGAGCGTCCTCATCCCAGGCATCATGGAGCACATCGAACGGGCGGGAGTGCACTCCGGCGACTCGATGGCCGTCTACCCACCCATCAACCTCGACGCCGAGGACAAGGAAATCCTGCGCGACTACACCGAGCGCATCGTAATGGGGATGGGCGCAATCGGTCTGACCAACATCCAGTATGTCGTGCTCCCGAAAGCACCCGGCGAGCGACCGCGCATCTACGTGCTCGAAGTGAACCCCCGAGCCAGCCGCACGGTTCCCTTCCTGTCGAAAGTGACCGGGGTACCGATGGTCCGGCTCGCCGTCGGGGGCATGCTGGGTCAAAAGCTTCGCGACCAGGGCTACCCGTCCGGTCTCTGGCCCGAGCGAAATCTCGTCGCCATCAAAGCCCCGGTGTTCTCGATGTCGAAGCTCGTCGGGGTGGATACGCACCTTGGGCCCGAGATGAAGAGCACCGGCGAGGTCATGGGCATCGACCGCACATTCGAAGGCGCGCTGGCCAAGGCGCTCCTGGCCGCCGACCTGGCCCTGAAGCCGGAGGGCGCCATCCTGTTGAGCATTTCTGACCAGACGAAAGCCGACGCGCTTCCGCTCATCCGGAAACTGGCCGAGGCGGGCTACCGTCTCCACGCCACGGAAGGGACGAGCAAGGTGATCGAAGCGCTGGGAATCCCGGTGGTCACCGTGACGAAGGTGCTCAGCGGCGACCATCCCAACGTCGTCGA
>DATBWD010000311.1:0-2248 GCA_036515015.1 Tepidiformaceae bacterium | reverse complement strand
AGGCCCCGCCGAATATCCGACCATCTCGAGGTTGTAGACCGCGGCGTAGCGCCTCCCCTCCCGTCTCGCCGCCCGCGCCATCGCCGCCGACCCCAGGAGGCCGGCCTCGCCGGGCGGCGCCTGGATCTCCTCCATGTCGAGCGCGGCAAAGTGCACCGCTCGTCGGAGCTCCGCACCTGCGAGGACGCGCGCGCACTCGAGGAGAGCCGCCACTCCGCTCGCGTTGTCATCCGCCCCCGGCGAGGACTCGACCGAGTCGTAGTGTGCGCAAACGAGGAGCGGACGCAGGTCTGGCCGGGTCCCGGGTTTCGTCCCAATGATGTTGCGCCCGCCGAGATGGCCATAGGCGAAGGTCTGCTCCAGCACCCCGAGCCCCGCTGCGCGGAACGCATCGATGATGCCGGCCCCGACGGCGGCGTGGTGCGATGGATTCGATGCCGAGTGCCGGCTCGCTGACGCGATCCGCCCCACCGTCGCCCTGAGGCCTGCCTCGTCGACACTCTCGACGAGGGCCCCGATGTCTGGCGCGGAAACCGGCACTGAAACGCCGCCGCCCGGGGCGGCCGGGATCTCCCTGGTCTCGGTGACGATCTTCCGGTAACCCCAGACGGCTGCGAGAAAAGGCATGACTCGTCGGGGCCTGTGACCCATGGCCACCTCGGGAACCCCTCCCTTGGGATGGCGACTGGGACCTCATGCTACCGGCGTTTCAGTCGCCTTGTGCAGAGGTACGTCGCGGGACCGGGGGCGAGTTCGCCCTGGTACTAGGAGGCGACTGCTTCGGTCGCGCTCCGCAGGTAGACCATCTCAGCCTGGGCCAGTTGCTGTACGAACCCTACCGCGGACACATAGAAGGGTGCCACTGAGCGGCCGGCGAGGCGGCTGGCCGTGTTTGCCGCCCACGGATACAGGTGGCGCGAGATGACATCGGCCCTCGCCATCCGGATCGGAGACGGGTCCCCGGCATCCTGTGCCTCCCTCAGGCAGAGGAACTGCAGGAACTCGAGCACCGTCGGGACAGAGTCGGGAAGGTCGTGCGCCGCCGGCGAAACCGTTAGCCCGAAGTGCCGGTAGAACCGCAGCAATTCTTCCATCGCATCGTGCCGCCGCCGCGCATAGACGCCCGTGTAGAGCGGGCAGGGCTTGCCATCCGGCACGTCGAACAGCCTGATGTAGTCCGCCTGAAGCGCTTCGAAGCTGACGGGAACCGAGAACGCCTGTCCCCAGCCGTCCATTTCGTACGGGAGGTGCTCGACGAGGTGACCGGCGATAGTAGCGAGCGTGCCGTCCGAAATCGCTGCCGCGAGCCGCTCCGTCGGGAATGAAACGATCTCGGCCGCGAGGCCGAAGGCCTCCGCCTCGTGAACGGCCGCGACGCTGCTCACGCCCTCACCGGCGGTCGCTCGAGCTGGGCGGGGTTCTGCGTGAACGGCCCGAGCAGGTCGTTCCAGTCGCGCGAAATGAGGATGTCCATCAGTTCCGACTGCTCGCCCGCCGCCACGCGTTCGCGCTCGCGCTGGAGCGTCGCCAGCGCTGCCTCCACACCCGGCCCGAACAGTTCAGCGAGAAACGAAGTCGGGATACGAGGGTTGTCCCAGTCGAAGTCGCCGTTCTCCTTGAAGGCCGGCGGCGCGAGGGGCGGCACGTAGAACACGTTCGGCTCGACCCCAAAGTCCGGTCGCAGCGGCAGGGCCACCTTCCACTCGTTGACCAGCTTGTGGATGTGGCCGTCCACGTTGTCGAGGTAGTCGAGGTGCCGGACGCGCCCCGGGCACTGCCGGACGCATGCTGGCGCCACCCCGGCCTCCAAGCGCGGGAAGCAACTGTTGCACTTCTGGGCGATCGCCCGTGTTTCATTGAAGTAGATGCGCTTGTACGGACATGCCTCGGCGCAGAACCGGTAGCCGTGGCATCGTTCCTCGTCGATGAGGATGATGCCGTCTTCTTCCCGCTTGTAGAGCGCCGTCCGGGGGCAGGCCTCAAGGCAGGCGGGCTTCGAACAGTTCATGCAGATCTGCTGCAGGTAGAAGTAGTACGAGTTCGGATAGGCGCCGCCACCCAGGTCCTCGTCCCAGTTTGGCCCCCACTCCGGCTCGGAACCGTCATGCTCGATCGGTGCCAGCCCCGGCTTCGTCCCGTTCCCTCCGGAGAACACGCCTTCGTAGTTGAAGTCCCAGGCCTCGCCGTATTCCCGCTTCGAAGGAAAGACGCCGATGACCGGCTCCCCGTCGCGGTACCCGCCGCCGTG
>DATBWD010000310.1:0-5694 GCA_036515015.1 Tepidiformaceae bacterium | reverse complement strand
CCAGGCCGATGACCATCGAGCCGGTGATGAGCCCGAAGACCACCCGCCCGGACCCGAGGGGTGAGTCGACGAGGTAGTGTTCGTTCCAGTGCGCCTGGGCGGTGTTCACGACCTGCTTACTGAGGTAGTTGTTTTCGACCTCATCGACCGTGGCGCCGCGGGCATGGCGGATCTTCCGGCCTACGGGGAAGTCTTCGAAGTAGGTGTCGGGACTGGTAAAGCTGGCGAGGGGACGGTCCATCAACGGTCCCCGATGAGGCGGTCGGAGATGATCCGAAGCTGGATTTCGGAGGTGCCTTCGAAGATCTTGGTCAGCCGGGCGTCGCGCCAGTAGCGCTCGACGGGGAGGTCGGTGGTGTAGCCATAGCCGCCGTGGACCTGGAGCGCCTCGCTGGTAACGCGTTCCGACATTTCGCTTGCGAACCACTTGGCCATGGAGGATTCCTTGTCGCAGCGGCGTCCCTGGTCGATCTGGTCGCAGACGAAGTAGTTCAACTGGCGGGCGGCTTCGATCTCGGCAGCCATTTCGGCGAGCTTAAAACGGATGGCCTGGAAGCTGGCTATGGGTTTCCCGAACTGGACGCGTTGCTTTGCGTAGGCCGTCGCGTCTTCGAGGCCACCACGGGCGAGTCCGATCGAGCGAGCGGCGGTATGGGCACGGGCGGTCTCGAGGAATCCCATCGCGGACTTGAAGCCCGCGTCATCGCCGCGCTCGGCGCCGAGACGGGCAGAGAGGGGGACGCGGAAGTCATCGAAGTAGAGTTCCCAGGTCTTCCAGCCGTGATAGCCGATCTTGTTGATGGGCGTACCGTTGATGCCGGGCGGGATGGTGCCGCGCTCCTTTTCGAAGAAGAACATCGCGGTGCCGCCGTGGCGGCGGTTCGGGTCGACCTCGCCGATGCGGCAGAGGACGGTCATGAAGTCGGCGCCATCGGCGAACGTGCACCACATCTTCGAGCCGGTGATGACCCACTCGTCGCCGTCCTGGCGGGCGCGGCAACTGACGTTCGCGAGATCGCTGCCGGCTTCGGGCTCGGAGAGGGCGACCGCGCCAAGGAACTCGCCGCGGGCCATGCGGGGAAGGTACTTCTGGCGCTGTTCTTCGTTGATGCCGCCAAGGCCGTTGCCGCGGGCGATGATGCTGGCGACGCTCATCCAGCCGCGGGCGAGTTCTTCAGTGATGAGGATGTATTCGAACGCACCCATTTCGAGGCCGCCGTAGCGCTCCGGAATGCGGATGCCGAAGTAGCCGAGGGCGCCCATCTTGTCGCGCAGCGACATGGGGATCTCGCCCTTGACCCGGTCGAGTTCATTGGCGACCGGGAGGACTTCCTTCATCGAGAACTCGCGGGCCGTCGCCTGGATCATCTGGCGTTCTTCGGTGATGTAGCTCATTGGGTTACCTCTTGGCGACCAGGTTGGTGCGGCGGAACTCCACGACCAATTCGCCGCGCTGGTTTCTCGCTTCTGTGTGCCAGGTGACGATGCCGTCGCGGGGGCGGCTGGCAGACTCACGTGTCTCCACAACCTCGGAGGAGGCGGTGATGGTGTCCCCGGGATAGACGGGGAGGTGGAAGCGACAGTCGTTGACGCCGAGGAAGGGGCCGCCGGCCTCGCTCAAGTCCTCGACGGAAAGGCCAAGGACCGTGCAGAGGACAAGCATCGGGTTGACCACGACATCGGGGTGACCGTGGGCGCGGGCGTACTCGACGTTTGTATGCATGGGGTTCCAGTTACAGGTCGCGCTCGTGAAGACGTCGTTGTCGCCGTGGGTGAGCGTGCGGCCCCAGTGATGCTGCCAGCGTTGCCCCGGCGCAAAATCCTGGTACTGGTTGCCGCGCCGCCAGACGGGAAAGGTCGAGGGGTCGAAGTCGGTCATTGCGGCTCCTGAAGGGCGAGTGTCACGGGCAGGCGCTTCAGCCGTCCAGAGCGTACTCGACGGCGGTCAAGGTGTCTCGCCGCATGGGCGCGACCGTCACACCGGGACAGGCGTGGACGCCAGCGCAAGGAGATGGCGGGCCGAAGCCAGTGCTTCGAGACGATCGATATGAGACTCAAGTTCCCGAGCAACCTGCGGCCCAACAACCGGCCCCGCGAGGCCGCGGAACTTCGACGAAAGCCTCCGCTGCTGCAGGTCGAGATCGCGCTCCGGTTTGCCGGTGTCGTAGGTTGCGACCTCGTGCCGGCCGGTTCGAGTCATCGCGGCGATGGTGGCAACCGTCCTCACAACGCCGGGGTCCGTCACGATCGTGACGCGGTCGCGGAGCGCGACCAGGTCATCACGGCGCGCAAGGTCTTCGGTGAAAGTGGCGGCGTCGGCGGTATCGAGTCCGAGGAGCGCCATCGCCACCGTCCCGCGGAGACTGAACTTCAGTTCGAGCCCGGATGCGGGCTGCGGGATGCCGCAGACACCCATGAGGGACGGATGGACGCGGACCTCGACGGATTCGGGGGTTTCGCTGTCCAGCCCCGGCAGGATGGTGGCAGCGGCATTGATGGCGGCGTGCGTGAGGTAGCAGGAGGCGTGGTACTTGAAGAGCATGTCGTTGATCAGCCAGCAGCCAGACGCCGCCTCGAGCGCTGCGCGGTCGGCCTTCCCGGCAGCGCCGGCCGCGAGAAGTCCCTCGGCGCCTTCGAACGCGTTGCTTGCCCCCACGAACTCGCGCGCAGAGAGACGGGCCGAGAGCAGGCCATTCATGGCGGCCTTCCCGGCATGGAGCGGCTTGGCCATGCTGCCGAAGCTCGCCTTGAGGCCCGCTGCCTGCGTCGCAGCCAGATTGAGTGCGTTGCGGAAGGCTTCTTCGTCGAGGCCCCGCAACCGGGCGCAGGCGGCCGCGGCCCCAACGGTGCCGACGGTGCCAGTGGTGTGCCAGCCGAGGCGGTAGTGTTCGCCGCCAATGTAGAGACCGAGACGGCAGGCGACTTCCACGCCGGTGACGAAGGCTGTGAGCACGTCCTCGCCCGGGGCGTCGGCCTCCTCGGCGAGGGCGAGGACGGCGGGGAGGATGGGCGCCGTGGGGTGGCCGGTCATGGCGAGGTGGGTGTCATCGTAGTCGAGGGCGTGCCCGGCGGCGCCATTGATCAGCGCGGCATCCAGCACGGAGGCTCGGAGGCCTGTCCCGACGACGGTAACCGGGCCACCCGCTGCAAGGTCCTGGCGGAGGATGTTGCTGAGCGGCTCACGCGACCCTGCGAGCGCGCAGCCGAACCAGTCGAGGATTGACTGGCGAGCGACCGCCCGGGCGGCGTCGGGAATGCTGCCGAGCCGGAGCGCGTAGAACGGCGCCACGGAGTCGAGAAAGGCTGAAGATGCACCGGTCATCGTGTGCCTCCGGTGTCGTCGAGGTTGCCCGAGATGCTACGCCGCCGGGCGCGGGACCGGAAGTAACCCGGGCGGGCCGGACGGACTGCGCGCAAGTGATTGCGGCCTCGTATAGTTCCCGTCCATGGCGTTCGCGACCATTGGGACACGGTTTCCGGCCACCCAGCACCACGACTTTCGCGCGCTGTGGGGCGGGACGGCGGCATCCAGCGTTGCCCTCTGGACACTGCTGCTCGGCAACGCATGGGTGGTGTATCACCTCAGCGGATCGTCGTTCTGGGTTGGGGTTTCGACGTTCGCCTCGATGTCGCCCTATCTGCTGGCGCCGTTCGGAGGCGTCATCGCGGATCGGGTGGAGCGGAAGTACCTCGTGCGCGTCACGCGGCTTGGGGCGATCTCGATCACGGCGCTGCTGTTCACGCTGGCGGCAACAGGGGCGCTCGAAGTGTGGATGGTGGTGGGACTGGCGCTCTGCCAGGGGCTGGTGCGGGCGGTGGAGATTCCCGCCGACCAGGCCTTGCTGGCGAACGTCGTGCCGGCGAGTGCGCTTTCGAACGCCGTCGCGCTGACCAGCATGACCCAGCATGGTTCCCGGGCGGTAGGTCCGCTCCTCGCGGGGCCGCTTTTGGCGACGATCGGTGTGGAAGGGGCTTACGCCGTTTCCATGTTGTTCGCAGGGCTCTCGTTCATTTCAATCAGTGGCGTGCGTACGTCGTCGCGGGGCGGGGTGACGACGCTGCGGGAGGTGGCCGGGAACCTGGCCGAGGGACTGTCCTACGTCCGCCATTCAGGGCCGGTGCTGGCTATCTTCATGCTCGTGACGGCGCACTGTGCACTGACGATGTCGTTCGACGCGATGTTGCCGGGGTTCGCGGAAACACGGCTCCACAGCCCTTCGGCCGGGTTTACGTTGATGACGCTTGGTGTCGGCGTGGGTGCGCTGGTGGGGACGTTCGTGCTGGCCGTGCTACGGGACAGTCAGCGTGGAACGCTCTTGCTGGCGACGGCCTTCGCGAGCGGATTCGCGCCGATCCTGATGTCGGCGAGCATGGCGCTCCCGATGGCAACCTTCAGCGCGGTACTCATGGGGTCGTCGCAGGCTATGTTCATGGCGGTCACCGCCGTCCTGCTGCAGCAGGTCATCCCCGACGCGGTGCGCGGGCGGGTGATGAGCCTCTACCTGATGTCGGCGGGCGGGATCATGGCCTTCGCCAACCTCGGGTTCGGGTCCGCTGCCGACGCCACGGGCGCGCCGGTACTCTTCCTCGTGCCCGCCGTGGTATTCCTCGCCATCGTCGCCGTTTCAGCGGGTATCGGCGGGCACCTGAAGACGATCTACCGGACGGGGGTTGCGCCCGGAGGAACGGTCCCGGCTCCGGTCACGATGCCGGCCGGAGACCTGTAGTCACGGCTACTGCTCCGCCCCTGCGGCCACCACCTTCGCGTCGATGGTCGAGAGAACCTGTGACGCGAGTTCGGCGGTGAGCGCCTCTGTTTCGCTGAAGAGCAAAACGCTGACGCTCGCGTTGCTGTAGGGCCAGATGTGCAATTCGAAGCGAGCATCGAGGAGTTCGACCCGGTTCATCGACAGCTTCATGCCGAAGGCGAGCGAGACGCCATCGTGCGGTGCGGCCGCGAGAGGATCGAGACTGGCCATTTCGACGGTGAACTGACTGGTCTCGTCCTGCTCGGCGAACGCCTGGGAGAAGAGATCTTCGAAGCAGCGTTTGGTCTCGTCGGACGTGAGGATGGACCGCGCTATCGACCAGCCGGACTGAGTCTCGGCGACGGTCTCGGTGATTCCGGTCTCAACCTCGACGGTGGTGGCAAGAATGCCGCCTTCGACGCTGCGCGAGTATTCGACCTGGGCACGGCCTGCGGGAAGGGCATCATCGGCAGAACCACCGAGCGAACCCAGCGACACGTCGAGTTCGTTGAGGTGCTGACAGGAGGGAAGGTTCTCGAATGGGTCCTCGCCGTCGGCGTCATCGTCATCGAACGCGTCGCGGGCCGTCTCTTCCCAGCCCTCGCCCGGCAGTTCACCGATTTCGGGGAGCATCGTGCGAGCCAGGGCATCACCCCCGGCGGGGTCGAACAGCCGTAGGATGGCCTGGTCGGAGCTGTCGGGCGTAGACCCGTTGTCGTCGTCGCCGCAGCCGACTGTGACGAGCATGGTGAGCGCGGCCGCGGCCGCGAAGATTCGGATGATCATTGGGTACCCTCCGGATATGGCCCCTCTCCACTGGAGCCGTTAGCGGGTGTGCCAGCGGCCCGAAGTGCCGCATAAAGCGAGGTAGCGAACTGGCGTGCGTGCCAGGTTCGCCCCCCGTGTAACTATCGGCTCAGGACGCGACTGGCGCTAGATGCGGTTT
>DATBWD010000309.1:0-7198 GCA_036515015.1 Tepidiformaceae bacterium | reverse complement strand
GGACGCGCGGCCGCTGGCCCGCACTCGAACGGGCCCTTCGCCGCCGCGAACTTGAACCGGATGCAGCCTTCACTACGTCCGTCGGCCACGGCTATGAACTTGCCCTCGCCGCCATCGCGGACGGGCGCGACACCATCGTCGCCGTTGGCGGCGACGGCACCGTGAACGAAGTCGCCCGCGCTATCCTCGATTCGGGCGCCGGCGAGCACGTGCGCGTTGGCGCCATTCCGATGGGCACCGGCAAGGACATCGGCAAATGCCTCGGCATCGGCCGCCCTGTCGATGCCATCCGCGCCATCGCTATGGGCTACGAACGCAGGATCGACGCCGGCCGCGTCTCCTCCGTCGATGCCGCCGGCAACCCCATCACCCGCTACTTCCTCCTCGAAGCCTCGGCCGGCTGGGTACCCGAAATCTCACAATCCGTGCCGCGTCTCCTGAAGCGCCTCGGCGATACAGCCCCATACCTCCTGATGACCCTCATCAAGATGCTCCGCCCCATGGGCCGCCCGTTCGAACTCGTCGTTGACGGCGAACGCCTCGATGGCAACTACAACACCATCTCGGTCCACAACCTCGAACTCTGGGGAGGCGACCTCCTCGTCGCCCCCGGCGCCGTCCCCGATGACGGCCGCTTCGATCTCATCCGCTGGGCCGACCTCGGCCGGCTGACCGTCCTCAAGGCGGTCCGTGGACAGCAGCAGGGCGGCACCCACCTCCAGATCGAAGGCATCGATCTCAGTAGAGTCACCTCGGTCGAAATCGCCTCCCCGCACCGCAGCCTCCTCGACCTCGACGGCGAACACGGCGGCTTCCTCCCGGCCCGGATCGAGATGTTGCCCGCCGCCATCCGGTTCATTGCGCCGCCCACGAACTGAACACCCTGCCTGATACACTCGAAGAGCAACACCTTTCGAAGGATTTCTGTCCATGCGTGAAGTCGTAATCATCGATGCCATCCGCACGCCCCTCGGCCGTCGCGGTGGCGCCCTCAGCAAGGAGCACCCGGTCGAAACCTCCTCCCTGCTCCTCAAGGCCCTCGCCGACCGCAACAACTTCGACCCCGACGTTGTCGACGACGTCATCTATGGCTGCGTAAGCGAAATCGGCGCCCAGTCCACCAACCTCGCCCGCAACGTCGTTCTGACTGCCGGGTGGCCCTACACCATCCCCGGCGTGACACTCGACCGCCAGTGCAGTTCCAGCCAGCAGGCCGTCCACTTCGCCGCCAATCAGATCGGCTCCGAAGCTCATGATGTCGTTGTTGCGGCCGGCACAGAGTGGATGTCGCTGATCCCGCTCGGCTCGAACATGGGCAAGGACATGGGCTTCCCGTTCACGAAGGCGATGAGCGACCAGTACAACCTCACCTCGCAGGGGCTCTCAGCCGAGCGCATCGCCGAACGCTGGGGCATCACCCGCGAAGAAGCGGACGAGTTCGCCGCCGAAAGCCAGGAGAAGGCCGCCATCGCCCAGAAGGAGGGCCGCTTCAAGCGTGAGATGATCCCCGTCCCCGGCAAGAAGAAGACGAAGAACGCCGATGGCACCGAGAACTGGGAAGATGCCATCATCGACTTCGATGAGGGCATCCGCCCGGGCACCACGCCCGAAGTGCTCGCCGCCCTCAAGCCGAGCTTCAAGGAAGACGGCGTCCATCACGCGGGCAACTCCAGCCAGATCACCGACGGCTCGGCCGCCGTGCTGCTCACCCACCCCCAGCGGGCGAAGGAGATGGGCTGGAAGCCGCGGGCGAGGATCCTCTCCCAGGCCGTCGTCGGCTCCGACCCCGAACTCATGCTCACCGGTCCCATTACCGCGACTCCGCTCGCCCTCAACCGCGCCGGCCTGAGCATGCGCGACATCGACCTCGTCGAGATAAACGAAGCGTTCGCCAGTGTGGTGCTCGCCTGGAAGCGCGAGCTGAACGCCGACATGAGCAAGGTGAACGTCAACGGCGGCGCGATCGCCCTCGGCCACCCCACGGGCTGCACCGGCGCCCGGCTCTTTGCCACCATCCTCAACGAACTCGAGCGCATCGACGGCCGCTACGGGCTGATCACCATGTGTGTCGGCGGCGGCATCGGCACCGCCACGGTCATCGAGCGCCTGCCCTGACCCGGCACGACGCGTGAAAACAGGGAGGGGTGGAACAATCCACCCCTCTTTTCGTTTTTCGCTTTACCGGCTTTACGGGCAGACGTAGTTCATGTCGTAGGTCTCCACCCACTGCACCATCCGAACCGTCCCTCCGCCAAAGGCGTACTGGCTGTTGCACCTCGCCTTCGCCCCCTCGAGGCCCAGTGCCCCCGCGGTCCAGACCGGCAGTCCCGGCGCGTAGTCTCCGGCGATGACGCCCCACTGGTACGGTGTCGAATAGATCCCGACGTTCATCCGTTGCTCGAGCAGGTGGTCAATCGCCGCTGCGATCACGACTCGGTTCAGCCACTTGTCGTCCGACCAGTAGTTCATCGTCTCGATGTCCAGCCACCAGTTCGATGTCTCGACACCCGCGGCGCGCGCGTAGCTGATGCTGCTCCGGGCGGCGTTGTAGCCGTAGTTGTACGCCTGGCAATACCGGTCGTCCCGGGTGCACGTCCCCGCCGGCCCCGTCACCGTCCCGAGCGTCCGCTGCTTCGGGTAGTTGAGATTGATGTAGACTCCGGCCTCTCCTGCCGCTTCGCTCGCCCAGCGCCACTGGCTTTCGAGGCAACGGTTGCGCGTGTAGGCCCTCCCCCCGTTCACCCCGACGATGCCGAAGGCGACTGGCTGCTGCGGATAACTGCCGTCGCACTGCGGCCACGAGATGTCGTATCCGACGCTGCCCGCATCAGGCAGTGTCGGCCCTTCCGCGTTGGAAGCCTGCGTGCCCGCCAGCACCGCCAGGACCAGCCCGATAAGGAACGCCGCAAGGAGCCGCTGTCCGCGGCCGCCGATCACCCTCTTCACCCCGTCCTCCACCTCAGCGATGACGAAGGCATAGTACGCGTGCAATGGGATAGGGGCTATTCGCGATGGAGTTGCAACATTAAGCCCCGCGCCGCGCCTCTTTACGGCCCAAGTGGCCGCCGGCCAATCGCTTCGCACCAGTAGCGAGCCCAGAACGCCCCGGGCGCTTCTCCCCATGCATTCCACGCCACAGACATCGCCTTTAGCTGCTCGGGACCAGTCCAGCCGAGCGCCAACACATAGTCGCGAAGCTCCGGCGCCGCCAGATAGCTGGACCAGAACGCTGCGGTCCTGCCTGCTGCCTCCCGAGTCCCGTCCACTACCGCCGTCGCCGTCGCGGTAACGCCCGAACATCCCTCGTCCGCCAGCAGTGACGCCAGTCTCCGCCCTATGCGTGGGTCGCCACCGTCCAGGGATCGAAGCCGTTCGATCAGGTCGATCGACGCCGCGACTTCCACGCTGGCCGGCCAGATGACGCTCCCGCCGAAGTCGGCATCGGCCACGGCGATGATCCCGCCCGGTCGCAACACGCGATACGCCTCGGCGATTGCTGCCTCGGGGCGCTTCAGATGCTGGAGGACCGCATGCATGAAGACGGCGTCGAAAGTGCCGTCTTTGAACGGCAGCCGGGTAACGTCTGCTACCTGGTACCGGGCGTGCTTGGTGCCATGCTCCTTCGCGCGCAACCTGGCGGCCGCGACAGCTTCCGGTGAGAGGTCGACGCCCGTCACGATCCCGGGCGCGACGTATTTGGCCAACCCGAGGCTGATACTGCCCGGTCCGCACCCGCCGTCGAGCAGGTCCATGCCGGGCCGGAGGTGGGGTAACAGGAAGGCGGCGTTGCGCTCGGCCGTCCGGCGCGCGTGACCGGGTGAGTGGGTGCGCCGCAGCCAGGTGGCGTAGGCGAGGGCCCTGGCTTCGAGCCCAGGGGAAACTGAATCGTCCACGAATCTCTCCATGCGAAGCGGCGCCGGTGGGCGAATGCCCACCTGCTGGGCATTCCCGGCGCGCGCTCACATGCGAGAGACGTTGAAGCTCTGGCTAGCCTGGAGCGCAGACCGAGAGGGACTGGGCGATTCGTAGGATTTGCATGGCAGCCCTCCTGTCGTAGTGGGCCGCAACCCTACGCTTCCCCGCCCTCCGCGGTCAATGCCCCTTCCGTGTTACTCCTTCGGCGCCTGCGGTGGCATCGGGTTCTTCACGCCCGCGCCAAGCGTCGACGGGAAGACCCGTTCGAGCGCCTCGACCGTCCATCCGCCCTCACGGAAGATCGTCCGCTCCCGGTCGGGCAGCGACATCAGGCTGATTTCGCTCCCGCCGACGAGGAAGTCACGTCCGTTGATGTTCGCCGCGGCATCCGTGCAGAGGAACACCACCAGTGGCGCGACCATCTCCGGGCGCAACTCGTCCATCTGCGAAATCGCGCTCTGCGCGCTCGCCTCTGTTGCCTGGCCCGCAGCCGCGGCTGCCCGCGCGCGTTCCATCGCCGCCCGGAGTTCGGGGGTCAACGTCAGGCGAGTCCCGGCCCGCGGTCGGAGGGCGTTCGCCGTCACACCATAGCGCCCGAGGTCCAGGGCCAGCGTCCGGGTCAACCCTACGATGCCTTCCTTGGCCGCAGCGTAGTTCCCCTGCCCCATGTTCCCGAGGCCCGATTCCGAAGACGTGTTGATGATCCGGCCGCTTCGCTGCTGCCGGAACACGAGTCCCGCATGCTTCGTCGCCGTGAAGTGCCCCTTCAGGTGGACTGCGATGACCGCGTCCCACTCCTCCTCCGACATGTTGAAGATCATCCGGTCGCGAAGGATCCCGGCGTTGTTCACGAGGATGTCCAGTCGTCCGAACGTATCGAGCGCCTGCTTCACCATGCGCTCGCCGCCTTCCATGCTGGCCACACTGTCGTAGTTCGCGATGGCGTCGCCACCGGCCTTCTTGATCTCGGCCACCACCTCGTCTGCCGGCGAAGTGTCAGCGCCGTCACCGGCGGGCGAACCGCCCAGGTCGTTCACCACAACCCGGCAGCCCTCGCTGGCGAGCAGCAGCGCCTCGCCCCGGCCAATCCCGCGCCCCGCTCCCGTTACGATTGCGACTTTTCCTTCGAGCCTTCCTGCCATCCTGGTACCTTTCGTTGTCGAGTCTTGCGTGGCTGCAGCCACCCGTGAGCGCTGCAAACTCTAGCACCCGCTGGAGGCAGGGTCACGGCCACCGCTACCATGACTCGATGCCGACCCTCCTCGCGGTCATCCCCCACCCCGACGACGAGTCCTATAGCTTCGCCGGCACCATCGCGCTCGCGGCGGATGCCGGCTGGGACTGCCTCGTCCACTGCGCGACCTACGGTGAGGGGGGCGAACGCCACGACGGCGGTCTGCCCGGCCGCAACGCCCTCGCCGATGCCCGCGAGGCCGAACTGCGTGAGTCTTGCCGTATCCTGGGCGCTCGGCCTCCCGAGTTCTGGGGACTCCCCGATGGCGAACTCGCGCTCCACAGCGGCGAGTCAGTCCGGCTGGCCCGGCTCTTTCAGACCGAACGCCCCGACGTGGTGTTCGCACTCGGGCCCGACGGCGCCTACGGGCACCCCGACCACCTCGCCCTCCACCGCTGGCTCGTTGCCGCCTGGGAGCAGGCCCCGGAGCCGCGACCCGTCCTCCTCCTTGCCGCCTTTCCGCCCGGCCTCTTCTCCCCGCAATACGAGAAGTGCGTCTCCGCCGGCATCATGGGCGAACCGCCCGCCCTCGCCCCGGACGCGCTCGGGACAGCAACCGTCCACTACGACGTTCCCATCGCCCGGGTCCGATCTCGCAAACGCGCCGCAATCGCCGCCCACCGGACCCAGCTACCCGGCGGGGAGCCGGAAGCGCTCTTCCCGTCCGGTATCGTGCCGGCCCTGCTGAAGGTTGAGCGCTTCGTCGATGCCCGCGGAGCCGCGGACTCCCAAACGGCGGCGCTCCTTGCCTCGCTGGCGGCGCCTACTTCCGGTTGAATCGGCTCCCGGCCACGTCCACGCCTTCGGTCATAACCACTTCGATTGCATCCGCCGCCAGGCGCGTCACCTCGTCGAGCACGCGCTTGTCCTCTCCGGTCGGCGCCGAAAGCACCCAGGCCGCCACCACTTCGGGGTCCCACGTCGGCTCGCCATTCACCGTCGGCCGTCCTATCCCGATGCGCACCCGCACGAAGTCCAGTCCCACCGCCTGCCCGACGCTCTTCAGCCCGTTGTGCCCGCCCGTGCCGCCACCCGCCCGGATGCGCAGCGCTCCCGCGGGGAGGTCCAGTTCGTCGTAGACGAGGATCGTGTGCGGCGTGTCGCACCCGCTCCACTGCTGTGCCTGCCGCACCGCTTTCCCGCTCAGGTTCACATACGTCTTTGGCTTCACCAGGGCCACCTTCTGGCCTTCCAGCGACCCGACCCCGATGTGCATCATGCTCCCGGTGGCTTTCGGCTGTGTTCCTGCCCGCTTTGCGAGTTCGTTCACTACCCAGAAGCCGATGTTGTGGCGGTGGCGCGCGTATCCCTCCCCGGGGTTTCCCAGCCCGACCACCAGCCAGTCAGCCGCGAACCGCGGCCCGCCTCCAAACACCTTCTTCAGCCGAAGCGCCATGGAGACAACGCTGTGCCATCGCGCAATTTCCTGCAAGTCCCTCCGCTGAATCGTAGACTTGTCCCCCTCAGAGGAATTCGAGCGGCCGGGCGCATCGTCCGCGCCGCCAGGGTGGTGGTACCAATGGCAACGGTTGAACAGGTCGAAGAACTCAAGGCCAAGATGCGCGAAGAGCGGGCTGCCCTTATCGCGGCCGCCCGCTCGCTGAACGCTGAGGAGGCACTCAACGTGCCCGTCGATGCCGAGGGCGAGGAACAGTGGACGTCCCTCGAACAACTCGCCCACCTCTGGGAAATGGAACGCGCCTACGACTCATGGGTGCGCCGCGCCCTGCGCGAGGACAACCCGGTCGTCTCAGGCCAGCTAACGGAGCCGGTCGACATCCCCGTCGAGAAGGCCAATGGCTCTTCCGTCGAAGAATTGCTCCAGGCGCTTGCACTGGAGCGTGCATACACCTTCGGCCTTATCGATGGCGTGCGCCTCGAAGACTTCGACCGGACAGCCACGAGCGAGGTATTCGGCACCCTGACCGTGCTCCAGTGGTTGCGTTCCTTCTACCGGCATGACCGCCAGCACGCCGCCCAGATCCAGGGGCGCCAGAGCGACTATCGCCCGAATTTCGCGGGGAACGAGCCAAACCAGCGGCGCGCACG
>DATBWD010000308.1:0-4757 GCA_036515015.1 Tepidiformaceae bacterium | reverse complement strand
TTAACCATTATTGGAGTGTTGCGGCGAGGTGGCCGATAGTCCCTGTTGAGGCCTTGCTGCAGGGGAAGTGGTGGGGCGCGAAACAGACCGGGAGGCATCGCGCGTTCGCGGTGGTGGAGAGGTAGACGATGAAGAAGATCGCGCTGGTGGGCGCAGCGATGGCGGTGCTCACCCTACTATCGGTCCAGTTTTCGGACATTGCGCTGGCCGAAAACCCGGAAGCAAAGTGCAAAGATCGGAGCCCGATAAGCGAGGCACGGTATGACCCCTGCCGGCGGCCCGCGACAGTCATCGCGGCGAAGGTGGCGGCGGCAACGATCTACGACCAGTACCTCAACGGTGCGGCGACGCTCAAGGACGTGCAGGCAGCGGACCGCCGGGTGGAGCAGTTCACGCGAGCCGAGGTGCCGGAACCTTCGCGGAACTTCATGGCGGTTGAGAACGGGACGGACCCGCTGACGAAGTATCCGGCCGGCGTGCAGTTGAGCGGTTTCCAGGTGTTCGCGCAGAACAACTACTACTACTGCGGGCCGGCGACCGTGCAGAGCATGCTCTTCTACTTCGCGAAGAAGGACATCAAGTTCAAGACCGCGGCGACCGTGAATTCGTTCACGCAGGAATACGACGTGGTGTATGGCCACCCGCGGGACCAGCACATCCTGGCCAGCGAGTTCTGGCTGGCGACGGACAAGTACGGCGGGACCAACTACGGCGAGCCATATGTGCCGTTCACCCTGAACGCGTGGCGTGGGGACCAGTACTACACGCAGCATTCGACGGTGACGAACGGCGGGACGCTGAACGCAGACGAGTTCATGAGGGCGGTGCGGTACAACACCGACCGGGGATTCCCCATCGCCGAGAACGCCCGGTACAACGGATATAGCTACTACCCGGCGGGCTTCCAGCCGGGCATCGACTACTTCCACTGGGACCTGATCTACGGTCACTTCTACAAGGACGGGGTGCAGTACGTGCAGCAAGGGCAGCCGTATGCCTCGCCCGGTTACAGCTGGGTGCCCTACCAGAACGTGCCGTGGAGCACGATGTGGACGGCACTGGGCAGCTGGTACGGAATTGTCTGGTAGGGGAATCTTCCTGGCGCTCGTCGCCGCCGGCCTGATTGCGGGCTGTGGCGGAGCGGGCCCGGCAACGGAGGACGGAGCGTCGCTGCGGTCGGAGGCCGCACAGGCCCCAACACAGGCGGCGCTCCCCCCGGCGATCCCGGCCGGGAACGGACCGGGCACGACGGTCGGCCAGCCCATTCGCGAAGAGGGCGCGGCCGTGCTTCCGATGGAACCGCAGGGCCGCCGCGTGGAGCCGCTGGTGGCTTACGGCGACAAGATCCTCGTGAAGTCGATTGACGGGAACGCGGCACCGGGCTCGGCGCCATTCGAATACTTCACCTGGGACCCGGCGACGGGCAGGGCCGATCCCGCATGGACGGGCGAGCCGGGCGGGCAGGACTTCGTCAGCGGCGCAGAGGGCCCGTGGGTGGCGACGGTGCGGACGGGCATGGAACTGCCATTCCCGGACTGGAAGCTCATCCTTCGGAACCTGGAGACCGGGGAGGTCCGCGAAATCGCGGAGTCGGTGGAGGGGCTGGGGGAAGAGGATGCCCTGGAACCGCTGCTGCCGACGGGGTTCGCCCCGTATCCCGCGATTTCAGGTGGACGGGTCGCCTGGATTGAAGGCAGCCGGAACGCCGCGGGGCAGACGGTGCGACGAGTACAGGTCTACAGCATAGAGACGAACGAGTCGCGGACGGTGGCGGAGACGGTGGCCGGCGAAGGGGACTCGTGGGGAGTGGCACTTGGCGGACCGGTGGCTGCGTGGGCGTTTCGAGACGACAAGGGCGGCAAAAGCGGCATCCGGGTGATGCACCTGGGGAGCGGCGAGGCGCGCGACGTGGTGGAGTCGGACGCGGTGTTCAGCCTCGCGCTTTCGGGCGACGGCACCCACCTTGCGTGGGACGAGGGTATGACGGCCAAGTTCGCGCTCGACCTGGCGACCGGTGAGCGAGTCCAGTACGCGGGGGCTATTGGCTGGGGCGCCACTGCGAGTGGCGATTATGTCTCATGGATACCTGCGACCGGGCGGGGCGGCAGGGCGGGCTTCTATTCGTTTTCCACGGGCGAGGTGCGGTTCCGCGAGGACATCCCCGGGGCGATGATGAACCTCGCGCAGGTGATGGGGCCGTGGTTCGTGTGGCAGGAGCGGCCGCTGGACCCGGCGCTGGCGGGACGCTACTACTTCATGCGGCTTGCGGGTTCGTAACGACTCAGTCTCTGCCGAGGTCCCCCCGGGTTATAAGCGTACGTACGCGTTTGTGCGGGGGGGCGGCGGGAGATGGAGCGGGCGCGGCGTGGCAGGAACTGGCAACCCACTCGACTCGTGGTGGCCCTGGCGGCGGGCGTTGGGAATCTCCCGGCCGGGCATCGTGTGTACTTCGAAGGCAGCTACCTGTGGTGGCGGCCGCCTCCGCCAGCGCCACAGGGCGCGGGAGTCGTCGATGTGGAGAGTGGGCGGACCTGGGTGACCGACACACCGACGCACAACGCGCTGGTGGCCGGTGACTGGTTCACCTGGCAGGAGCGAGGGACCGATGGGCGGCCACGCTTCCACCACTTCGTGAGGCTCGGAAACTAGTCCTCTTCGCCTTCGCCGTCCTCCGAGGGTTCGACATCGTCGGGCCCGGTGTCGTCGACCAGGTCGAGCGGGAGCGTCGCGGCCAGCGGGGCGCCATTGGGCGAAGCGCCGTTGCCGCTCGCGGTCGGGTGAGGCGGATCGAAGCGGATGGCAGCGATGCTGGCGACCTGGTCGCCTTCGCCGACGCGCATGACCGTAACGCCCTGGGTGTTCCGGCCGAGCAGGCTGATGTCATCGACCTTGGTCCGGATGACGATGCCTTCGCGCGTGACGAGCATGAGTTCCTGGCCGGGCTCAACGACGCGGCAGGCGGCGATGTTGCCGGTCTTTTCCGTGATGTTGAGTGTTTTGACTCCCTGGCCACCGCGCCCCTGGAGGGGGTATTCGGCCAGGCGGGTGCGCTTGCCGAAGCCGCGCTCGGTGATGGCGAGCAACTGGTCGCCATCGTCGATGGTTTCGACGCCGACAACGTAACCGCCTTTGGGCAACTTCATGCCGCGGACCCCGCCACTCGTGCGGCTGGCGTCGCGGAGGTCATCGATTTTGAAGCGGATGGCCTGGCCCTGACTCGAGACAAGGAGGACGTGGCTTTCGTTCTTGGCGAGGCGAGCAGCGATGAGGTGGTCGCCGTCGTCGAGGCGCATGGCGATCTTGCCGTTGCGGCGGACTTCTTCGAACTCCTTGAGTCGCGTCTTCTTGATAATGCCGTTGCTCGTGGCCAGCAGGAGGAAGTCGCGCTCGTAGTCCTGGACAGTGAGGATGGTGGTGACCCGCTCACCGGAGTCCATTTCGATCAGGTTGGTGATGAAGCTGCCCTTGGACTGGCGCTTCAGGTCCGGGACGTCGTAGGCGTGGAGGTGGTACACCTTGCCCGCGTCGGTGAAGAAGAGCAGGTTGTCGTGTGTATCGCAGACGGAGAGCTTCATGACCGCGTCTTCGTCGCGGATGGCGGCGCCCCGGCTGCCCACCCCGCCGCGTCGCTGCGTGCGGAACGTTTCGAGCGGCATCCGCTTGATGTAGTTGCGGATGCTGAGGGTGATGACGCTTTCCTCGTGGGGCACGAGGTCTTCTTCGCGGAAGTCTTCGGCATCGGCCTCGACGATCTCGGTGCGGCGCTCGTCGCCGTACTTCCTCTTCAGTTCCTGGACGTCGTCCTTGATGAGGAAGTCGATTTTGCGGGGGTTGGCGAGGAGGTCTTCGAGGTAGGCGATCTTCTCGATGATCTCCTGGTATTCATCCTGGAGTTGCTGGCGTTCGAGGGCAGCCAGGCGGCGAAGCTGCATATCGAGGATGGCGCGCGCCTGGACTTCGCTGAAGTCGAAGGGGACGATGTTGCGGGCGCCGATGCGTTGAGCGACGCCGTCCGGGAGTGGCAGGAGCCCCTGCAGGAGTTCGAGGGCGTTGCTGGCCGACGCGGACGCGCGGATGGTGGCGATGACCTGGTCGAGAATGTCGATCGCCTTGAGCAAGCCCTGGAGGACGTGCTCGCGCTCGCGAGCCTTTTCGAGCTGGTATTCGCTGCGGCGGCGGATGACTTCGCGGCGGTGGTCGATGTAGAGCTCGAGGGCGCGCTTGAGGCCGAGGCGGCGGGGCGCCCCGTTGACGATCGCCATCATGTTGACCGAGAAGGTCGAACGCATGGCGGTGTGCTTGTAGAGGAGGTTCTTGATCTGGGCGGCGGAGCCTTCGCGCTTCAGTTCGATGACGATGCGCATGCCGTTGCGGTCGGACTCGTCGCGGAGGTCCGCGATGCCCTCAATCTTCCGATCGCGGACGAGGTCGGCGATCTTTTCGATGAGGGTGGCCTTGTTGACCTGGTAGGGGAGTTCGGTGACGACGATCTGGGTGCGGCCGCCGCGGGCGCTTTCTTCGAGCGCTGTGCGGGCGTGCATGGTGATGCGGCCGTGGCCTTCGCCGTAGGCGAGGCGCACCTGTTCGCGGTCCTTGCCGACGAGGGCGATGCCAGCGGTGGGGAAATCGGGGCCATTGACGACGGTCAGGAGGTCATCGAGGGTTGATTCGGGGCTATCGATGAGCATCGAGACAGCGTCGACGAGTTCGCCGAGGTGGTGCGGGGGGATATTTGTCGCCATGCCGACAGCGATGCC
>DATBWD010000307.1:0-4938 GCA_036515015.1 Tepidiformaceae bacterium | reverse complement strand
CGACGAGCCGGCAGCCGAGGGTGGCACGGACCAGGGGCCGACGCCCGTCGACGCGTTCCTCGCCGGGCTGCTGGGCTGCCTCACCATCTCGTTCAAGGCCGCCGGCCGGCGCCGAAACGTCCCGATCGAGCGGGTCGATGGCCACGTGAAAACGAACGAGAACGGCCACCTCAAGGAAATCCGGCTCACCCTCGAAGTCTGGAGCCCGGCGCCCGAGGAGAACGTCCGCGCCCTCCTCGAACGCGCCGAACGCGGCTGCTACATCAGCGCCCTCCTCAAGCCCGAAGTCGACTACCAGCTGGAACTGTTCGTCCACCCGTCCTGAGCGGCAGGGGGTAGTAAAAGAAAGCAAGCCCGCTCGTTCGAGCGGGCCTGCTGATTTCCAAAACCGGTGGTGCCGAGGCCCAGATTCGAACTGGGGACACCTGCATTTTCAGTGCAGTGCTCTACCGACTGAGCTACCTCGGCGTCGACACCCATCGTAGGAACGCCCCCTCCGCAAGGTCAAGGCGAGGCGAGTGCCTGGCGGAGGGGGCCCGGGTAACTCGACTGAGGTCGAACCCAATGTGCGCGGTTCAACCGGGCGCACACACCTCAGTCGAGCGGGGGCGCTACTTCGAGCGCCTCGATCTCCTCGGCCATCTCTTCGGGCGGCACGAGTCCGGCAGCTTCGAGCGTTGCCTGGAACGATGCTATAGCCACCTCGATCTGCGAGTCGTCCGGTCGCTTCGTTGTCAGACCCTGCAGCGCGAGGTTCGGCAGAAACATGGCATGGACAAACCAGTTGCCGCCCCATCGCGCTCCCACTCGGAGTACCTCGTAGCTCAACGAGGCGATGAACGGAATGAACACGATGCGCGACGCGAAGCGGATGACAATGCCTTTGTCGACGAGGATGTCGAAAACGAAGAATGTTGCGAGGGCGACCATCACCACGACGAGGAGGAAGCTCGTGCCGCAGCGCGTGTGCTCCTTCGGAAAGTCGCGGATCTCCGGGACCGTCAGCGGCCGGCTGGCCTCGTAGGCATGGATGGTCATGTGCTCGGCGCCGTGGTACTGGAACACCCGGCGGATGTCCGGCAACAACCCGATGAGGGCGACATAACCGACGAACATCGAGAGGCGAATGACGCCTTCGACGGCCACGATCGTGGCCCGGTGTGCATCGAGCAACTCGAGGAGATTCGCCAACAAGATCGGGCCGGCGAAAAAGAGCAGCACGACAAACCCCAGCGCCAGCGCCATGCTGCCCCAGAACACGGTCTGCGGGAACTCGACTTCCTTGCCTTCCTCGTCCTCGGTCTCAAGTGCGATCTGGGACGAGTACATCAGCGCTCGCATTCCGAGCACCAGCGTTTCCCAGAGGACGAGCGCCCCACGGATAAGGGGGATCCGGCGAGCACGACCAGTGTAAATAGCGCTGAGTGGCTCCGAGTGCCGGACGATGTGACCTTTCGGGTGCCTGACGGCCACCGCCATGTGCTCGGGGCCGCGAATCATGACTCCTTCGAGCACGGCCTGGCCTCCGTAGTAGACGTTGGCAGGCCCGGGGGGTGTGTTCTTCATGCCGCTTCCGAAGGTGTTCAAATACAGGAAAGGGGCGCCCCAGGGGGCGCCCCTCGTGCCTGACGTCGCCGTCTTAGCTCCGCGCGTAACGCCGGTTGAAGCGCTCCACGCGACCGGCGGTGTCAACGATTCGCTGCTCACCCGTGAAGAACGGATGGCAGGCGCTGCAAACATCCAGGTGCATCTTTTCGCGGGTCGACCGGGTCACGATCTCGTTCCCGCAGGTGCAGTGAATGGTAGACGCTTCGTACTTGGGGTGGATTCCCTGCTTCACCCTTTTTTCTCCTTATGCCTCGGCCACGGCGCCATACACGCTGACCTTCTTGCGCCGGCCCTTGGCGTAGGGCTCGAACTTCACTGCCCCGTCGATGAGGGAGAAGATCGTGTAGTCCCGGCCAAGGCCAACATTTTCGCCGGGGTGGAACCGCGTCCCACGCTGCCGGATGATAATCGACCCCGGCTTCACAACCTCGCCGTCGAAGTGCTTCACCCCGAGGCGCTGGCTGTTGCTGTCGCGGCCGTTCTTCGAACTGCTGACACCTTTCTTGTGTGCCACTGCTGATTAACCTTTCGAAATCGACTCGACCACCAGCCGGGTCACCGATTGGCGGTGCCCGAACGTCCGGCGGTAGCGAACCTTGTTCTTGTACTTCATGAATCGGATCTTCGGCGCACGTCCGTGTTGTGCGATGCGTGCCGTCACCGACGCGCCTTCGACGACCGGGGTCCCAACTGTCACGTTGTCCCCGTCGAGGACCATCATTACGTCGAAGGTCACGGAATCACCTGGCTGGCCGTCGATTCGGCCAACTTCGAATTCCTGCCCTTCGACAAGACGCATCTGGCGCCCGTCGGCGCGCACAATCGCTTCCAATTCAAACCACTCCAGATAGTCGGTGGACGATCTCTTAGTCTAGGGAACGTCCACTTATTCGGTCAATGAATGTGGCCTGGCGCCCCTAGTTGCCGCCGTCCACTCGCGACTGGCTCCCGCCTTCCCATGCCAGCCCGGGGGCCGGCTTCGGCTCGAAGGCAGGACGCCGCGTTGGCTCCTCCGCCGATACGGGTGGTGCCGGCGGTTCGGTCGGCAACCCGCTCTCCGGCGGCGGCCAGGGCTCGTTCGGATCGCTGTTCAGGAGCTTCGTCAGCGACTCACCTTCCAGCGTTTCCACTTCGAGCAAGACGGTTGCCAGTTTGTCGAGCAGATCCCGATGTTCGCGCAGGACGTTTCGAGCACGTTCCTGGGCGTCTTCGATGAGCCGCCGGACTTCGTCGTCGATCTCCTCGGCAATCTTCTCGCTGTAGTTGCGTGTCTCGGAAATCTCGCGTCCAAGGAAGATGAGTTCGTCGCTGCGGCCAAACGTCCGGGGGCCGAGGCGCTCGCTCATTCCCCAGCGGGTTACCATGGCCCGCGCGATCCGCGTCACCTGTTCGATGTCGTTCGATGGGCCTGTCGACGCCTCGCCGAAGATGAGCTCCTCGGCGGCATGGCCGGCAAGTGCCGTGCACAACTGGTCCCGGAACATGCTCCGCGTTCGGTAATGCGATTCTTCGTCCGGGAGGAATCGGGTGTAGCCGCCTGCCATCCCGCGGGCCACGATCGTTACCTTGTGCGGCGGGTCATGGTGCTCCATGAAGTGGCTGACGACCGTGTGGCCACCTTCGTGGTAGGCGGTCACCTTCTTCTCGTGTTCCGACATCACCCGGCTCTTGCGTTCTGGGCCGGCGATCACGCGGTCGACGGCCTCTTCGAACTCGCTCATGGTGATGATCTTCTTGTTGCGGCGGGCTGCGAGGATAGCAGCCTCGTTGACAAGGTTCGCCAGGTCGGCGCCGCTGAAGCCCGGGGTCGACTTCGCCAGCGTCTGCACCGCCACGTCGTCCGCAATGGGCTTGCCCTTTGTGTGAACTCCCAGGATGGCCTCACGACCCTTGACGTCCGGCGCGTCCAGGATCACCTTGCGGTCGAATCGGCCCGGGCGGAGGAGCGCCGGGTCCAGGATGTCGGGCCGGTTAGTCGCCGCGATCACGATGACGTTCGTCCCCGTGTCGAAACCGTCCATTTCGACAAGGATCTGGTTGAGGGTCTGCTCGCGCTCGTCGTGACTACCACCGAGCCCCGCCCCGCGCTGGCGTCCGACGGCGTCGATTTCATCGACGAACACGATGCAGGGAGCGTTCTTCTTTGCCTGGTCGAACAGGTCGCGGACACGGCTCGCGCCGACACCGACGAACATTTCGACGAATTCCGAACCGGAAATGCTGAAGAACGGGACGCCGGCCTCGCCGGCCACGGCCCGCGAAAGCAGCGTCTTACCGGTGCCCGGAGGCCCAACCAGCAGCACACCCTTCGGGATTCGTGCACCGAGGGCGGCGAACTTTTCGGGGTACTTGAGGAATTCGACCACTTCGGCGAGTTCCTCTTTCGACTCGTCCACACCGGCGACGTCCGCGAACGTGACGGTGACCTTGCTACCCGTGAAGAGGCGGGCTCGGCTCTTGCCGAAGCTCATGGCCTGCGAGTTCGAACCCTGCGCCTGGCGCATGATAAGCAACAGGAAGAGACCAAAGAGCAGGAATGGCAACAGGTTCAGGAGCAGCCCGAACCACGGGCCGAAGCCGCCGCTCTCTTCGAAGGTCAGCATCACTGCCGGAGTGCCCTGCGGCCCGCCGGTCACATTAATATTCTGTTCGCCCAGGAATGTCGCAATGTCTGTGGTCCCGGCGATCTTCGATTCCTTGACGACCTGCTTCCCGTTCTCTGTGGCGTAGTACTCGACGGTCAGATTCTTGTCGTCGACCTTGAGTTCTTCGACCTCACCAGCCTTAATGTCCGAGATGACCTGGCCGAAACCGATCTTCTCGTGTTCACTGCCGCTGTTAAAAAACGCGAAGACGATCGCGACGACTGCGACAAGGATCAGCAAGTAAATGAAACTGTTACGTAGCCAGCGGGAATACAATAGCGTTCTCCGGGGTAGCGGCCGGGGCGCCGCGCCTGTCTGGTCAGTATAGCAGATGGTATAGGCCCCGCCGCTCCCGAACGTAAGCTGGCCCATACGCTGGTCACTGCTTGGTCGCGACCCCGTGTGAGGCGGGATCGTCCATCTCTCCACCATTCAAATTCGACCGTTTCGGTACGCTCCAGCACTCGTGTGCCGGTTGGGAGTTCACTGCGCGGAGGCGCCTCAACCGGCCCGCTGCTAGACTACTGCCGACCCGAAGACGCCCGCCTGCTCACGGCGCTCCTCACCCCGGTCAAACAGAAATCGAACGGAGTCCCGCTGAATGAAGCTTGCTTTCGTCGGAGGCACTGGCCCGGAGGGGCTCGGACTCGCCATGCGCATGGCCCGCGCCGGTCACCAGGTGGCA
>DATBWD010000306.1:0-5511 GCA_036515015.1 Tepidiformaceae bacterium | reverse complement strand
GGGGGCTCGCCCGGAGGGCATCGAGAACTACGCGTACCGGGCGATCGCCTCGGATGTCATCGCCATAGCGGATGCGGTGGGGTTCGAGAAGTTCCACCTCATCGGGCACGACTGGGGCGCGGGCGCGGGGTGGGCGGCGCTGGCCGTGGACCCGCAGCGCATCCAGAGTTGGGCGGCGCTTTCGGTGCCGCACATCGCCTCGTTCGGGGCGGCCATCAGGGAGGACCCGGACCAGCAAAAGCGGAGCGAGTATGTCACCTTCTTCCAGGAACCGGGCGTGGCGGAGGCGGCGCTTTCGGAGGACGACTTCGCGCGGCTAAAGGGCATCTGGAACCAGAGTTCGGCGGAAGAGGTGGAGGAGTACCTTTCGGTGTTCCGGCAGCCTGGAGCGCTGGCGGCTGCGCTGAACTGGTATCGCGGTTCGCGGGGGATCGACCCGAAGGGCGACCCGGCGGTCGAGTTCGGGCCGGTTTCGACTCCGACGCTGCTGATCTGGGGGAACCAGGACATGGCGATCGGGCGGAAGTCGGTGGAGGACGCGGCGGCGCACATGACGGGGCCGTACCGGTTCGTGGAACTGGATGCGGGTCACTGGCTGGTGCAGGAGGCGGAGGAGCGGGTGGGGGAGGAGATCCTGTCGCACCTGCGGGCGAATAAGATGGGGTGAAACGGGCGCCCCGGCGGGCTGCCCTGCTGGAGTGCGCCAATGCCGGATGCCCTGCAACTCATTGACTTTCCTTCGCTGACGCCGGAGGTGCTGGGCGAGGCGTGCGAGAGCGCGATGCGGCGGTGCGACGAGATGGTGGCGGCGATCGTTGCCGTGCCGGACCGGGAGCGCTCGTTCGCGAACACGCTGCTGGCGCTGGAAGAGGCGACGGAGCACGTGGGGCTGGCGTCGGGCGCGTATGCGTTCATGGCGTATGTCTCGGCGGACGAGGCGCTACGGGAGGCGGCGCGGGAGTGGGACGAGAAGCTCGACAAGTACATGGTCGGGCTGGCGTTCCGCGAGGACCTGTATGCGGCAATCCGGGCGTATGCGGAGACGGACGAGGCGAAGGCTCTCAGCGGCGAGGACGCGCGGCTGCTCGAGTTCGAACTGCGGGACTACCGGCGGAACGGGTTCGAGTTGCCGGCAGAGCAGCGGCAGCGCGTGCGCGAACTGTTCGACCGGCTGGTGGAACTGGGCATCCAGTTCCGGAACGCCATCGACGACTGGGAGGATGGGATCTGGGTGCGGCGGGAGGACCTGGCGGGGCTGCCGGACGCGTTCATCGACAACCTGAAGTCGGAGGAGCACGAGGGTGAGCAGCGGTACTTCGTGTCGCTCGACTACCCGGAGATCCAGCCGTTTCTTTCGAACGCCGAGTCGGAGGAGTGGCGGCGAGAACTGTTCACAAAGGACCAGCGCAAGGGCGGGCAGGAGAACATCGCACGGCTGGAGGAGGCCATCCGTCTGCGCTCGGAAGTGGCGGCCCTGCTTGGGTACGACTCGTGGGCGGCGTATGTGGTCGAGGTGAAGATGGCGAAGGAGCGGCAGTCCGTCGATTCGTTCCTGGCCGACCTGCGAGGGAAGCTGCGGGTGAAGGCCCAAGCGGACATGGTCGGGCTGGCGGAGTCGAAGAAGGAGGACGTGGGCTCGGAAGACGTGCACATCTGGGACTGGCGGTTCTATCACAACCGGCTGCTGCGGACGAAGTACTCCGTCGATGAGTTCGAGGTGGCGAAGTACTTTCCGCTGGACGCCTGCATCGACGGCCTGTTCGAGGTGACGCAGCAGATGCTGGGGGTGCGGTATAAGCCGGTAGCGGACGCGGCGACGTGGCACTCCGACGTGCAGACGTTCGACATTTACGAGGCGGATGGGAGCGGGCCGTTCGCGCGGTTCCACATGGACCTGTTCCCCCGGCCGAACAAGTACGGTCACGCGGCCGCGTTCACGCTGCGCCGAGGACGGCAGTTGGCCGACGGGAGCTACCAGTCGCCGGTCAGTGCGATTGTCGCGAACTTCACGAAGCCGACGCCGACCCAGCCATCGTTGTTGCGGCACAGCGAGGTGGTCACGCTGTTCCACGAATTCGGGCACATCCTTCACCAGACGCTGACGCGGACGCGGCGGGCGCGCTTCAGCGGGACGGCGACCGAGCGGGACTTCGTGGAGGCGCCGTCGCAGATGCTGGAGCACTGGTGCTGGGATGCGGGAGTGCTTCGCAGCTTTTCGCGCCACTACGAGAGCGGCGAACCGCTACCGGAGGCGCTGCTGGAGGCGATGGTCGCGGCGAAGAACCTCGACTCAGGCGTGATCATGTTGCGCCAGGTCTATTTCGCATCCCTGGACTTCGCGTACCACTCGCCGGGGTTTGGCGGTGACACGACGAAGGTGACCGAAGAGCTTCACGCGATCACCGGGTTTCCGTACACGCCGGGGACGCACTTCCAATCGGGCTTCGGGCACCTGTTCGGCTATGACGCGGGGTACTACGGCTACCTGTGGTCGCATGTCTTCGGGGACGACATGTACACGCGTTTCGAGGCAACCAGCCCGCTGGACGCGAAGATTGGCGCTGAATACCGGCAGCGGGTGCTGGAGCGGGGCGGCGCAGTCGACGGCGACGAACTGGTCCGCAGCTTCTTGGGGCGCGAACCGAACAGCGACGCATTCCTGCGGGGACTGGGGCTGGAGGTGTAGCGAGTTCCCGCGAGGGGACAACCGCCTAGAATGTCGCCTGATGGACATCAAGGCGTACATCCGGAACGTCCCGGACTTCCCGCGGGAAGGGATCCTGTTTCGGGACATCACTCCCCTGCTGCAGCATGCCGGTGCGTTTTCGCATGTGCTCGATTTGTTGGAGGAGCGGGCGACGGCGTGCACACCGGCAGCGATCGTGGGCATCGAGTCACGGGGGTTTCTCTTCGGAGGACCGTTGGCGGACCGGATGGGGCTGCCGTTCGTGCCGGTACGAAAGCCGGGCAAGCTGCCGGCCGCGCGGATGTCGATCGAGTACACGCTGGAGTACGGCGACAGCCAACTCGACATCCACCAGGATGCACTCCAACCGGGCGAGCGGGCCTATGTGGTCGACGACCTGCTGGCGACGGGGGGAACTGCGCGAGCCGCGGCGAAGCTTATCGAGTTAATCGGGGGAGTCGTCTGCGGGATGGGCTTCGTGGTGGAGCTTGAGGACCTCGGCGGGAGGCGCCTGATCGAGGAGTACGAAACTTTCAGCATTGTGAGGTTCTGATGCCGGTTCAGATTGAGGGTCGCGAGGTTTCGTTTGGGGTCTGGTACGACTTTCGCAATCCGCCGCAGTGGCAGCGGCCGGCGGCGGAGCTCTACGCGCGGACGTTGGAGCACATCGAATACGCGGAACGGCTCGGGTTCGAGTCGATCTGGACGAGCGAGCACCACTTCATCGAGGACGGTTACTCGCCATCGCTGCTACCGATCTGCGCTGCGATTGCGGCGAGGACGACCCGGGCGAGGATCGGGACGAACGTGTTGTTGCTGCCGTTCCACGACCCGTTGCGAATCGCGGAGGACGCGGCGACGGTCGACATCATCAGCAACGGGCGGTTCGACCTCGGGGTGGCGGTCGGCTACAAGCTGGAAGAGTTTCACGGGTTCGGGATCGACCGGAAGTCACGGGCGGGGCGCATGGAAGAGGCGGTCCAGGTAATCCGGAAGGCGTGGGGCGCGGGCAGCTTCTCGTTCGAAGGCCGGTACTACACGTACCGGGATGTCGATGTCACGCCGAAGCCGGTGCAGGACCCGATGCCGCTGTGGATGGGCGGGTTCTCGGAGCCGGCGGTGCGGCGAGCGGCGCGGGTGGCGGACGGCCTGCTGGCGGCCGCGAACGTTATCCCGACCTATATGGACGAACTCGAAAAACAGGGGAAGGCGGAAGGGCCCCCGAGGATTGCGATTTCGCTGCCGTGGGCGCTGGTCGCTGAGGACCCCGACGCGGCCTGGAGCGAGATTGGCGAGCACATCCTCTACCAGCGGCAAAACTACGCCCGCTGGTTCTCGGCAGCGGGGACGCCGATCTTCGGCGGGCCGCCGGGGAGCCTCGAGGAGCTACGGGAGCGGAGCCCCGACATTGTTGTAACGCCAGAGCGGGCGGAGGGAATCGTTCGGCGCATTGTCAGCCAGTACCCGGTGACGCATCTTTACTGGTGGGGAATCCCGCCGGGGATGAACCCGAAGGCGACTTACCGCTCGATGGAGTTATTCTCGCGGCATGTTATAGGTCTTTGATGCACACGCGTGGCACTGTCGCTGGTGGAGCTTTCATTTCCATTTCATTGGTTGAGAAGTCTTACATGAGTATGGCTCCCGCGTGATAGTATTCGTCCCGTGGGAGCAGCACCAGAACTCGACCTGATTGCCATCATCTACCGGACGACGAACGCGGTGGTGCGGGAGCTCGACCGCCGACTTGTCCAGGATCACGACGTCACGTTCATCCAGGCCGTGACGCTGATCGCAATTGGATCCTTCGACCGGCCCCAGCCGCGACTCGTCGCGGACTTTCTTTCGCAGCAGTCCCAGACGGTGACCGGCGTGCTGGACCGCCTGGAGCGGGCCGGGCATGTCGAACGGGTGCGAGACCTCCAGGACCGAAGGGCTGTGCGGCTGGAGCTGACGCCATCCGGAAAGCGCCTCGCACAGACGCTGGACGAGCGACTTCGAAGCCACGTGGCTGACCTGCTTTCGGGTGTGCCGGACAATATCCGAGCGCGGCTGCGGGCGGACCTCGAAGCGCTTGACACCTCCGTGCGGGGTGCGACCCCCGCAGTCTAAATCGCTGACGTTGAGTTGGACGGGCCCGCCGAGCGCGGGCCTTTCTGTTTGTCCGTGGCCCCGCCCCACAAGGCGGCGAGACGTTACACTCTGCTGCAACTAATCCCCTCATCCAGGTGGTCCTGTGGCTTTACCTGTCGCATTCGGCGTGCTTGGCGGGTCCGGGTTTTATGAGATGCCGGGGCTGGCAGATGTCGAGGAAGTTTCGGTTGCGACGCCGTTCGGGCAACCGAGCGACACCATCCGGCTCGGGACGATCGAGGGGCGGCGGGTCGCATTCCTCGCACGGCACGGGCGGAACCATTCGCTGCTGCCTTCGGAACTGCCGCAGCGAGCGAACTTCTGGGCACTGAAGTCGATTGGCGTGAAGCGGGTGCTCGGGGTGTCGGCCGTGGGAAGCCTCCGCGAGGACTACCGGCCGGGGGGCATGGTTGTCCCCGACCAGTTGATCGACCGGACAGCGGGGGTTCGGCCAGCGACGTTCTTCGGGGATGGGGTCGTGGCCCACGTGGCGATGGGCGACCCGTTCTGCGAACGCCTGCGCGGGCAAACCATTACGGCCGCGCGGGCTACGGAAGCGACCGCCCACGACGGCGGCTCGTACGTGGTGATCGAAGGGCCTGCCTTCGGGACGCGCGCCGAGAGCGAAGTGTACCGGGGCTGGGGCGCGAGCATTGTGGGCATGACTGCCCTGCCGGAAGCGAAACTCGCCC